>NZ_JBEZEH010000041.1:0-37571 GCF_040648775.1 Micromonospora sp. NPDC049089 | reverse complement strand
GCTTGGGTGGGGGGGGGTGACGCCACGCCCGCCCCTCCCCCCCCCCCGCTCCCGGCACTTCGGCCCGTTCCTGGCCGACCTCGCCGAGCGGGGGCTGCGCGGCCCGCGCCGCCCCGCCGGCCGGTCCCGCTTCGCCCCGGGGGTACGTGCCGCCGGGCTCGCCCGGGTGATCTCCGGCGCGTACGACCGGGAGAGCTGCGTGCTGGTGGTGGCCCTGCCCGACCTGGACGCCGACGCCGAGCGGACGCTGGTGGCCACCGCCGAGTGGCTCGTGCGGCACGGTGGCTTCACAGTGTGGTTGGCCGGCGGGCCGTTGCGCCACGCCGACCGGGTGCGCGCGGTGCCGATGCCGGTGCCGTCGCGGTTCACCGGTCTGGCCGGCACTACCGAACGGCTCCCGGCCACCGCCGCCGAGCCGGAGTCGACGGTGCTGGCCTGGCCCCCGATCGCCGGCGTACCCCGCGGTGACAGCCCCGCCGAACAGGCGTTGGAACGCGCGCTCGCGCCGCACGACTGGGCGCGGGGCCGGCTGTGGAACCAGACCTACGAGTGGCACGTCCTGGCCGCGGCGTACCGTCTGGATCTGTTTTGGCCCACAGAGGGTCTTGCGGTCGAGGTGGACGGCCCGGAGCATCGTGGGCGAATCGCTTTCGCCAACGACCGGCGGAGAGACGTGCAGCTGCAACTCCTCGGGCTGGACGTGCTCCGCTTCACCAACGAGCAGGTGCTCACCGACGCGCCGGCGGTGGTCGACGGGATCCGTCGGCTGCTGGTCCGGCGACGTGCGGGCGGCACGCACCCCCACGGAGATGAGACATCATGACGAGCCCGGCGGACGTCCCGCACCTGACGCCGAACCAGATCAACGCCCTCGTGGTGCTGATGGTCGAGGCACGCCGACTCACCAACGTCGAGCTGAAAGAGCTGGCCGGTTTCACACTGACCGGCAAGGACAACACGAAGCTCGTCGACCTGGGCCTGGTCGACACCGATCGGACGCACCGGCCGTTCGCCCACGAGCTGACCGAGCAGGGCTGGCGGGTGGCACGTCAGCTGCACACCGCCGCGCCGCCGAAGGCGGGTGGCTCGACGACCCGGTCCCTGTTCGTCGTCCTGTCCAACCTGCACCGTTCGCTGGACCGGCTCCGGGTCAGCCACGGCGACTTCTTCAAGCAGACCGGGGCAACGGCCACCGTCAACGAGCCGCGACCCGAAGCACCGGCACCCACTGTGAGGGCGACCGCCGCACCGGCGGCACCGGTGTCCGCTGCGGAGGTGGAGGCACTGGTCCGCTCGGCGTACCGGGATCTGGCCACCGCGCCGGGCGCGTGGGTCGGCCTCGCCGACGTCCGCGACCGACTCGCCGACACCGACCGGGCCGCCCTCGACGCGGCGTTGCGGGCGATGGTCGGCCGAGAGGACGTCCGCATCATCCCGGTGGCGAACACCAAGTCACTGACCGCACGGGACCGGGCTGCGGCCGTGCGCATCGGGAACGAGGACAACCACGCCCTGGCGATCGGCCCGGCATGATCTCGGAAGACCATCGGGCCGCGCTGGACGCGGTCAGTCTCAACCCGGCGGTCACCCCGGACGACGTCTGGCGACCCAGCCCACACAACGTGCCGGAGCTGCACGAGAAGGTGGCCGCGGAGATCCTGCGCGGGGTGGCGCGGGCCCGCACCGACGACACGAGCATGCCGCTCGGCGTGGCCATGCAGGGCCGCGCGGGTGCCGGCAAGACGCACCTGCTCGGGGCGGTCCGCGAACGGATCCAGGGCGACGGCGGCTACTTCTTCCTGGTCGACATGGTCAGTGGCAAGACGTTCTGGGAGAGCGTGGCCCTGGCCCTGGTGGAGGGGATGGGCCGCCCCCACGTCGGCTGGGGCACCCAGTTGAAGACCTTCCTGCGTCGACTCACCCCCCAGCTCGGCCTGCCGGTGGAGGTGCGCGACGCGGTCGCCGGCACCCGACCGGTGACCCGTGCGCACCTCGACACCTTCATCTGGGCGCTGCGCGAGCGCGATCGGGAGGTCGGGCGGGACGCGCAGGACACCGCTCGGGCGCTCGTCCTGCACGGCGCCATCGACTTCGAGGCACAGGACGTCGGTTACGCCCACCTGATCTCCGAACCGGGTGACCCGGTCGCACGAGCGGCGTGGGGACTGAGCGCCGCGATCCGCACCCCCCAGCAGGTCGTGCAGGACATCTCCCGGCTGATGGCCCTGACCCTGGACCCCACTGTCATCGCCGTGGACCAGCTCGACACGCTGTTCGCCCAGACCAGCACCTCACTGCTCAACCAGCATCAGGGTCTGGAGGACGGCCAGGCCAAGGTGCTCGGCCCGATCGCCGACGGCCTGCTCAAGCTCCGCGACATCACCCGCCGCACGCTGGTCGTCGTCTCGTGCCTGCCGGACACCTGGGTGCTGATGACCCGCACCGCGCCCACCCCGGTCGCCGACCGCTTCCGTACGGCGCACCTGCCGGACCGGATCCCCACCCCGGAGATCGGACAGGCCATCGTGGCGAAGCGCCTCGCCGCCGCCTACGCGGGAATGTACTTCGGGCCACCGCACCCCACCTGGCCGATCGCCCCCGCCGCCTTCGCCGACGCACCCACCCTGACGCCACGCGCCCTGCTCCGACGGGTGGACCGCCACATCGCCTGGTGCCGTGATCGCGACGACGTGATCGAGCTGGATCGGCTCATCGACGGCGCCGACTCGACGCCGACCGTCAGCACCGCCCGTGGCGCCTCCGCCGATCCGACGACGGACGAGCGCCGCCTGCACGAGTTGGACGCGCGGTTCGTCGAACTGGTCGAGGCCGCGGACGTGTCGGCCGCAGTCGACCCGACGGGCGAGGACGAGCACATGCCGCCGCTGCTCGCCGCCGGCCTCGCCGCCTGGATCGCCGAGCAGGCGCCGACCGGCGCCACCTACAAGTACGATCCGCCGCCCGGCCGTAAACCCGCGCTGCACGGGCGGCTCATCGAGGTGCTCGACGAGGCCACCGAGAACGAGGCGCACTGGTGCTTCCGGGCCATCGCGCACCCCAATGCCATCGCCGTCACCGCCCGGGTCAAGGCCGCCTGCACCCTCGCCGGGTTGGACCGGGACCTGCCACAACGGCGGCTGATCCTGCTGCGCAACGGTCCGTGGCCGACCGGGAAGCGTACGACCGAGGTGTTGACCGGCTTCGACGCGGCCGGCGGCCTGCGGTGTGCCGTGTCGGAGGCGGACCTGCGGGTCTTCGCGGCCCTGCGGGTGATGGCGGCCGAACCGTCCACGGCCCTGCAGGAGTGGCTGGTGGCCCGCCGTCCGGCCAGCGGCACCGAACTGTTCCGCGCGGTCCTGCCCGGGCCCGACGGGACGCGCGGCGGCGCCCAGCCGCCGACGCCCGACGACGAGCCGCCGTCCGGTGGTCCTGAATCTGACCCGTCGCAGGTGTCGGAGGCCGACGCTCCCGCCGATGTGTCGACCGGTGCGGTGGCCGAGCCCATACCCGCTGACCAGGCCGACCTCGTGGTCGGCGAGGGCGGTCGGGCGGTCGGGCTGGGCCGGACCGTCGACGGCGCTCACCCCTTCACGGTTCCCCTGGAGTCGCTGCGTCGCCACGCCGTCGTGTTCGCCGGGTCCGGCTCGGGCAAGACGGTGCTGATCCGCCGGCTGGTCGAGGAGTGCGCCCGCGAGGGGGTCTCCGCGATCGTGCTCGATCCCAACAACGACCTGGCCCGGCTCGGCGACCCGTGGCCCGACCCGCCGGCCGGCTGGGGCCCCGGCGACGCCGAACGCGCCGCCGACTACCTCGCACACACCGAGGTGGTGGTGTGGACGCCCCGGGTCACCGCCGGTCGGCCGCTGAGCTTCCAGCCGCTGCCCGACTTCACCTCCCTGCGGGACTGGCCCGACGAGTTCGACCAGGCCGTCCGCTCCGCCGTGGAGGCGCTCGCGCCACGGGCGGGCGTGGACCGCTCCGGCCGGCTCGCCCAGCAGGGCAAGGCCGTGCTCACCGAGGCACTCCAGGCGTACGCGCGGAGCGGGATGGTCGGCCTGCCCGGCTTCACCGAGTTCCTCACCGATCTGCCCGAGGGGGTCAGTCGGCTGGCCCGTGCCGGGAAGCTCGCCGAGGAGTTGGCCGAGGCGCTCAAGGCGGCGATGGTCACCGATCCGCTCTTCGGCGGGGTCGGCGCGCCGGCCGACCCGGGGTTGCTGCTGACGCCGTCGGCGGGGAGGCGGGCCCGGGTTTCGGTGATCAGCTTCGTCGGCCTGACCTCCGACCAGGAGCGGCAGAGCTTCGTCAACCAGTTGCAGATGGCGCTCTTCGCGTGGATCAAGCGGCACCCCGCCGGTGACCGGCCGCTGGGTGGGCTGTTCGTGATGGACGAGGCGCAGACGCTCGCGCCCTCGACCGGCACCACCGCCTGCACCGCCAGCTCGATCGCGCTGGCCTCGCAGGCCCGCAAGTACGGGCTCGGGCTGGTCTTCGCCACCCAGGCGCCCAAGGGTCTGCACAACCAGATCTCCGGCAACGCGACGACGCAGTTCTTCGGGCTGCTCAACGCGCCGGCGCAGATCGACGCGGCCCGCCAGCTCGCCGAGGCCAAGGGCGGGCGGCTGCCGGACATCGGCCTGCTCAACAGCGGCGAGTTCTACGCCGCCGGGGAGGGGTTCTCGTTCGTGAAGGTCCGTACCCCGCTGTGCCTGACGCACCACCCGAAGGCGCCGTTGACACCCGAGGAGGTCGTCGCCCGTGCCCGCCCGGCTGGGTAGCCTGGGGCCATGATCTTCATTACCGCCAAGTTCCGGGTCCTTGCCGAGCACGCCGACCGGTGGCCGCAGATCGCCGCCGAGTTCACCGAGGCGACCCGGGCGGAGCCGGGCTGCCTGTGGTTCGACTGGTCCCGCAGCGTGGACGATCCCACCGAGTACGTGCTGGTCGAGGCGTTCCGCGACGACCAGGCCGGCGGGGCGCACGTACAGTCGGCGCATTTCCGCGCGGCCCAGGAGACTCTGCCGCCGTACCTGGCCGAGACCCCGCGGATCGTGAACGCCACGGTGCCGCAGGAGGACTGGTCGCTGCTCGGCGAGATGGCCGTTCCCGAGGGCCGCTGACCGCCACCGGTCCGCGACCGTCGGCGACGCAGCCGGTCCGGGACCCGCCGTCAGCGCAGACGGCGGGCGGTGAACCGGGCCGGCGGGTCGGCGATCACGTCCTGCGCCGCGATCAGCTGGATCTCCCGGGTGCCCGCCGCGAGAGTGGCCTCGAGCACCGCGTAGACGGAGGCGATGGTGCGTTCCAGCGCGGTCGCGGGTGAGCCGGTCGTCCACAGGTGGGCGAGGTACAGCGCCGCGGTGACGTCGCCCCCACCGTTCGGGTTGATCGGCAGCAGCGGCGTGGTCACCGCCCAGGCGCCCTCGTCGGAGACCGCCACCACCTCCAGCGAGTCCGGGGGCAGGTCGCCGTGGAGCACGCTGGTCACCAGGACGTGCCGTGGCCCGGTCGCCCGCACCACGTCGACCGCGTCCAGCACCTCGGCGAGCGAGTTCGTGGTGCGACCGGCGAGGAAGTCCAGCTCGAAGTGGTTCGGCGTGATGATGTCCGCACGGGGCACGACGGTGTCCCGTAGGTACTCCGGAATCCCCGGCCGGACGAACATGCCCCGGCCGGCGTCGCCCATCACGGGGTCGCAGCAGTACACGGCGGCCGGGTTGGTCGCCTTCACCGTCGCCACCGCGTCGAGGATCACCGCGCCCACGGCCGGGTCGCCCTGGTAGCCGGAGAGCACCGCGTCGGCGCTGCCGAGGACGCCCCGGTCCTCGATGCCCGCGATCACCTCGGCCACGTCCGACGCCGGGAGCATCGGGCCCCGCCACGCCCCGTAGCCGGTGTGGTTGGAGAAGTGCACGGTCAGGACCGGCCAGACCTCGTGCCCGAGGCGTTGCAGCGGAAAGGCCGCCGCCGAGTTGCCGACGTGACCGTAGGCGACAGACGACTGGATGGACAGGATCTTCACCGGCCCATCATCGCCGCTGCGGAGGACGGCGCACTGACGGCCCGCCGTTTCTGTCGGGTGGCCCACTCGCCGCCCGCGCGTCGGGACGGCACGGACGGGCGACCCGGACCGTGTCGTCCGGGCCGCCCGAGCGGTGGCGGGGCGACCAACGCGCTGGGTGGCCGTCCCGTCGTACGGTCAGCCGCCGAGGCTCGCCGCGGCCGAGGCGATGGACGAGGCGAAGTAGCTCACCTGGGTGTAGACACCCGGGTAGTTGGGCCGGGCGCAGCCGTTGCCCCAGCTGACGATGCCGACCTGGATCCAGGCGTTGGAGGCGTCGCGGCGGAACATCGGGCCACCCGAGTCGCCCTGGCAGGTGTCCGTGCCGCCGCTGGCATAGCCGGCGCAGATCTCCTGGGCGGGAATGAGATCCCCGCCGTAGTTGGCGTTGCAGGTGGAGTCGCTGACGAACGGCACTGTCGCCTTGAGCAGGTACCGCTGCTGGCTGCCGCCCTCGCGGGCGGCGCCCCAGCCGGCCACGGTGAAGGTGCCGCTGTCGTACGCGGTGGTGCTGGCGATCGGCAGCGTGCTCAGTCCGGTGACGGGGCTGGCCAGCCGGATCAGCGCCCAGTCGCGGCCGGCGCCGTTGTAGCCGGGGGCGCGGTAGACGTAGTTGGACCGGACGGTGATCCGGCTGGACGACTGGAGGTCGACCGTCCCGAGCGTCGCGGTGATGCTGGTGTTGGTGCCGGTCGCGCCCACGCAGTGCGCCGCGGTGAGCACCAGCCGGGGGCTGTACAGCGCCCCGCCGCAGCCCATCGAGAGACGGACCATGAACGGGAACTCGCCCTGCGCGGCGCGGGTGCCACCGACGACGTTCGGCGTGATGGGGCTGTCGGCCGCGGCGGCCGGCGCGGTGAGGGTGAGGCTGGCCGCGGTCACCGCGGCCAACGCGGTGGCCAGCAGGCCAGTGAGGGTACGCCAGCGAACCATGCATTCCTCCGCATCAGGATGGCACGCCTCGTGAGCGCACCGCAGTCGAGATAGCGGTCATCATATTGAGGTCTGTGGATCTAGCGGGTCATCCTCTCTGGGTCGTACCACCGGCGGTATGGATCTCGCACGGCGCGCGGGCGACCGGTGGTCAGGCGTCCGGCGTGCCGGTGCTCTCCCGGCGGAGAAGCCGGAACGGTGTCTGCACTGTCAGCGGCCCCGCGACCTCCGCGCCCTCGATGCGGGCGACGAGGCGGCGCACCGCGAGACGGCCGATCTCCCTCTTGTCCGGGGCGATCGTGGTGAGGGTCGGGGCAGTGAACCGTCCCTCCTCGATGTCGTCGATCCCGACCACCGCGACGTCCTCGGGCACCCGGTGACCGGCCTCGGCCAGCGCCCGCAGCGCGCCGATGGCGACCAGGTCGTTGTAACCGAACACCGCGTCCGGCGGATCACCGAGGGCGAGCAGGTCACGCATGGCGCGCATGCCGTCGAGCCGACCGAACGCGTCGGTGCGGGCCACCAGCCGTTGTCGGTACGGCAGGCCGGCGGCCGCCAGGGCCTCCCGGTAACCCCGGACCCGCAGGTGGGCCGACTGCCGGTCACCTCCCGGCGTGGCGCCGATGAACGCGATCCGGCGGCGGCCGATCGCCACGAGGTGCCGGATCGCCGCATGGCTGGCCGCGACGTTGTCGATGGCGATGTGGTCGTGTGGCACGTCGTAGACGCCCTCGCCGATCAGCACGAGTGGGCTGCCGGCCGACCGGGCCAGCACCTCCTCCCGGCCGATGCGCACCGGGCTGAGGATCAGGCCGTCGATGATGCGCTGTCGCGAGCCGTCGAGGAGCGCCATCTCCGCCTCCCGGTCCGCTGCGGTGTTCTCCATGACGAGCGTGTAGCCGAGCACGGCGGCCTCGGAGATGGCGATCTCGGCGAGCTCGGCGAAGTACGGGTTGGTCAGTTCCGGGACGGCCAGGGCGATCAGGCCGGTACGGCCCCGACGGAGGTGCCGGGCGCCGAGGTTGGGGCTGTAGCCGAGTTCGTCGATCGCCTGCTGCACCCGCTGTCGGGTCCGCTCCCCCACCGGCCGGTACCCGTTCACCACGTTGGAGACCGTGGCCAGCGAGACACCGGCGCGCTGGGCGATGTCCTTCAGGTTGACGCCCATCCCCAACCTTTCGCGAATTCGACAGGCGGGCCGACCGGACATTGATGAACAGGCATTGACGGGAGGGTCGGCGCGGCTCTATAACGTTATACAGGTGATGATGGATGTCAATATTCCGCCGCCGTTGGCGCGTGGAAATCCCACCGACATCCGTCGCTGACGCCCGTCCCCCGTCAATGACCACCCGATGCCCACCACCCACGCGCTTCGGGCCTGGCTGCACCGCCCGCGGCGACTCGCCCCCCGGAGACGGCATGACACGTCACGTCCCCATCCGCCCCGCCCTGCCACTGCTGCTCATCCTCACCCTGGTCGCCGGCGTCCTCACCGCGCCCGCCTCGCCGGCGTACGCCGCACCGGCCAAGACGCCACCACTGACCACCCCCTGGACCAGCCAGGCCCTGACCGGCACCCCACTGCCCGAGTACCCGCGACCCCAGATGACGCGGCCGGACTGGCTCAACCTCAACGGCGAGTGGCAGCTACGCCAGTCGACGACCGACGACGCGCCGCAGTTCGGCACCAACCTGCCCGAGCGGGTCAACGTGCCGTTCCCGGTGGAGAGCGCCCTGTCCGGCATCCAGCGGGCCGCCAACGACAACCGCAACTACCTGTTCTACCGACGCACCGTCACCATCCCGGCGAACTGGTCGGGTCGGCGCACCCTGCTGCACTTCGGCGCCGTCGACTGGCAGAGCACCGTCTGGGTCAACGGTGTCCGCGTCGGCGCGCACACCGGCGGCTACGACGCCTTCACCTTCGACGTGACGCCCCAGCTCACCGCCGGGACGAACGAGATCGTCGTCAAGGTCTGGGACCCCACCGACACCCGGCAGAACGGCAGCCTGCCCGCCATCGGCAAGCAGACCAAGACACCCAGCGGGATCTTCTACACCCCCAGCTCCGGCATCTGGCAGACGGTCTGGATGGAGCCGGTGCCCGCCGCCTCGATCAGCAGCGTGGACGTCTACCCGAACCTGAGCAACAACACAGTGCGGGTCCGGGTCTTCACCCGGGGCGACGTGAGCGGCCACAGCGTGCTCGCCGAGGCGCTGAACGGCACCACGGTGGTCGGCTCGGCCACCGGCGGCTTCACCGACTTCAGCGTGCCGGTGCCCAACGCCCGCCGCTGGTCACCCGACGACCCGTTCCTCTACAACCTCCGGGTGACAGTGCGCGGCACCACCGGCGCCACAGTGGACCGGACCACGCACTACTTCGGCATGCGGGAGATCACCACCGGCCTGGTCAACGGGGTGCTGCGTCCCAAGCTCAACGGCCAGTTCGTGTTCCAGGTCGGCACCCTCGACCAGGGCTTCTGGCCGGACGGGCTCTACACCGCGCCCACCGACGCCGCCCTCGCCTTCGACCTTCAGAAACACAAGGACCTGGGCTTCAACATGGTGCGCAAGCACATCAAGGTCGAGCCGCAGCGCTGGTTCTACCACGCGGACCGGCTCGGACTGCTGGTGTGGCAGGACATCCCGTCGCTGACGGCACAGGACGTCAACCCCACCGACGCCCAGCAGGCGCAGTTCGAGGCCGAGGCACGCGAGATCGTCGACGAGCACCGCAGCTCACCCGCCGTGATCGCGTACACGCCCTACAACGAGGGCTGGGGCGAGCGGTCCCTCGCCGACACCCGGCGGGTCGCGCAGAACATCAAGAACCAGGACCCGACACGTCTGGTCAACCCGCACAGCGGCCACAACTGCTGCCAGTCCCTCGGCAACCCCGGCAACGGCGACATCGACGACTGGCACGTCTACCTCGGCCCGGACTCGCCCGTACCGTCGAGCAGCCGGATCGCGGTGCTCGGCGAGTTCGGCGGCCTGGGCCTGCACACGCCGGGCCACGAGTACAGCCCGAGCGGCAGCTTCTTCGCCTACGAGTGGCAGTCCAGCTCGACCGCCCTCACCGACCGGTACGTGGGGCTGGTGCAGGGCACCCAGAACCTGATGCTCGGCAAGGGGCTCAGCGCCTCGATCTACACCGAGATCACCGACCTGGAGGGTGAGCTGAACGGGTTCCTCACCTACGACCGCCAGGTGATCAAAATGGACCAGGCGCGCGTACGCGCCGCCAACACCGCCCTGATCAACGCCTCGAAGACCATCGGCAGTTCGGCACCCGTCGCCCTGCCCGTCAACACCCGCCGGTCGTTGCAGGTGACCACGCCCGGTTTCACCAACCGCTACCTGCGTCACCAGGACAGCCTGGCCTACACGGAGGTGGTCGACGCCGCGAGTTCCAGCCTGCTCAAGGCCGACGCCACGTACACCATCAGGCCCGGCCTGGCCGGTTCCGGTTGCTTCTCGTTCGAGTCGGTCAACTTTCCCGGGCAGTACCTGCGCCACCAGAACTCCCGGGTCCGCAACTCGCCGGACGACGGCTCCGCGCTGCTGCGCGCCGACGCCACCTGGTGCGCCCGCACCGGGCTGACCGGCACCGGCATGTCGCTGGAGTCGTACAACTTCCGGGGCAGGTACCTGCGGCACTACAACGCGGAGGTCTGGCTGAGCAACGGCGCCGGCGGCGACGCGTACAACACGCCGACGTCGTGGACCGCCGACAGCACATGGAACATCGCCACCCCGTGGGCGCCCTGACCGCTGGGCACTGACCGGCCGTCACGACGAAAGAAGGGCGGGGGTTCCGGCGTGGACCGGAACCCCCGCGAGGCGTGGACGGTGTCGCGGGCCGACTCCGCCGAGGCGATTTCATCAGCGCCAGGGTCTTCGGCACGGTCGGTGACCGGGCCCCGGCGTCACTCCTCGTCTCGGGTGTCGTTTCCCCGATCATGAGCGAAAGCGGCGAGTTGATTGCACCGCCCGGCCGGGTCGGCTTCAGGGCAAGGACCGAGCCGCAACTTGCATCCGGCCAGATTCACTCGGCTGTTGCAACACGCAATTATGCCGACCAATAAATAGACGATAAGCAATCTTGACTTGTACGGCCGACCAGCGCACCGTAAAGAGCCAGAGGCAGATGCACGCCATTATCGGCCAGACTGAAGTGGATCGCCAATGGGGCGCTGCCGATTTCGCGCCGCGTGCACCAGGAGGCTTTCCATGCGGTTGAATCCGTTTACCGGGGTCTATCTCGCCGATCCGGCGAGCATGTGGCGGCGCATTCTCGACGATCCTGCCGGGGTGCACTACGCCGAGGATCTGGGCCTGTGGCTGATCAGCCGGCACGCGGACGTCCGACGGGCCCTCGCCGACGCCACGACATTCGCCAACGCCCTCACCCTCGCCCCGGTCTACGAGGTGTGTCCACCGGCGCTGAACGTCATCATGCAGATCGACGCGCCACCCACGACGGCCGCGGCGGACCCACCGACACACCCGCGTACCCGGCGGGCCCTACGGGCGACCTTCGCGAACACCGCCGAGCGGGTCGAGGCAGAGTACGGCGCGATCATCCGACGCCGGGTCGACCAGTTGGTGTCCCGTCTCGCCGCCCGCCAGGGCGACCAGGTCGACCTGATCCCGGAGTTCGCGACCGAGCTTCCCCTGCTGGTGGTCCTGGACATCCTCGGGGTGCCCGACGCCGACATCGGGCGGATCCGGAGTTGGGCGGACGGGCAGATCGCCCTCATCTGGGGGCAGCCGGACCCGGCCGAGCAGGTACGCCTGGCCCAGGACCTGCTGGAGTTCTGGCACTACTGCGAGGATCTGGTCCGCCAGCGGGTGGACAGTGGACACCGGGGCGAGGACTTCATCAGCCGCGCCCTGGACTACCGGGACGACGACGACAGCGTGCTGACGGTGCCCGAGGTGGCGAGCCTCGCCTTCAACCTCCTGGTCGCGGGCCACGAGACCACCGCCGGGTTGCTCGCCCACGCCCTCGACCAGGCCCTCTCCGCTCCCCAGCGCTGGTCGGCGATCACCGCGGACCCGGGGCTCGTCCCCGCCTTCGTGGGTGAGACGCTCCGGTTCGCGCCCGCCATCGACGGCTGGCTGCGGGTGACCACCCGCGATGTCACGGTGGGGACGGTGACGATCCCCGCCGGGGAGCGTTGCCTGCTGTTGATCGGCGCGGCGAACCGGGACCCGGCGGCGTTCCATGATCCGGACCGGTTCGACCCACACCGGGCCGATGTGGGTAATCACCTGTCGTTCGGCCACGGTCCACATTTCTGCATCGGCGCGGGACTGGCGCGACTTGAAGCCATAATCGCCCTCAGCCGACTCGCCGAAGCCATTCCCGAGCTGAGGTTGTCACCGGAGCAACATCGGTCGTACAAACACAATGTCGCGTTTCGTGCGCACCGCACGCTGCTCGCGATAATCGACGTCCCGGCGCCCACCGACGTGCCGGCGGCACGGAACGGCACGACGGCCGAAGTGCGCGCGGGCTGAGCGGGCACCGGCTCCAGCGGTGCTGACCTGCGGACGGGTCGAGGGTGGGGTGGGTCGGCGTCGGCCCGTTTCACCCGGCGCGCCTCAGCGCCAGCGCCGGGTCCGGCGAGAATCTTTCCGGCTTTTCCCGACGATCCATGCCGGTGAACGTCTTCACACCCATCGCTTCCTGGGTTAAGAATTGCCCTCTGTGAATGTTCGGCTCATCGGCCAATCTCGATCTGGCGTCCGCCGCTGAATGTCCGTTCCACGAAGGTGAGCGCATGGAGCACACGTCCCCGTCGAGCTCGGCCCACTCTGCGGCCAGTCAGCGGTTCCGACGGGAGTTGCGCGACTGCCGCGTCCAACGGGGTCTGACCCAACGAGCCCTGGCGGACCTGGTGCGGTTCAGCCGGGAGACGGTCGCGGCGGTCGAGTCAGGTCGCCGGTTCGGCAGTCACGAGTTCGCCCTGCGCTGCGACGACGTGCTCGGCACCGGCGGCCAGTTGGCCGCGCTGTGGCCGCAGGTCGCGGCCGAGCAGTTGGCGGCCGACGGTCGCCGAGGCCCCCGCGCCCCGGAACCGGCTCGACTGGATCAGCAGGTGCCGCGCCAGCACGGCCGGCGCGACGCGCGCGACCCGGGCGCCGTGGTGGACGCGATCGACGAGCTGCGTGAGCTGATCGGCCAGGTGCTCAACGGTCAACCCGAACCGGATGAACCGGAGCGGCGGCACCCGTCGGCCGAACCCCTCGACAACCAGCGCTGACCCGACGAGCCAACTCGACCTCGCGGCGTCACCGGCCGCTGACGTTGGGTACAGATGCTGGTACGGGCAGTTTGTACCACGGCCAGGTCTGGTCTATGAGCGCGGCTTCCGGCCGAATGGGACTTGCATTCGGCAACGTGCGGATAGACCGTCATCGAAGTCGTGGGAGTCAATCTTGGCGTCGAGCACCCGGTCCCACGCGGCCAGACCCTACCCGACCCGCCGACGCGGTTGGAAGATAGCCGGCCGGATGCGGCTCATCGTCGCGGCCCCGCTCGTCGCCGTGATCGGCTTCGCCGGTCTCGCACTGACCGAGAGCGCCCGCCAGACGGCCCGCGCCAGCGACCTGCAGGTCCTGGCCCAGGTCGGTGCCGAGGCCGGTGACCTGGCCTACCGCCTCCAACGCGAACGCATCGCCGCCGCCGACCTGCTCACCTACGCCCGGCCGGAGCAGCAGGACACCTTCGGCGTGGAGATGGCCGCCACCGATGACGCCGTCGCCCGCTACCGCGGGCAGCGTGACCGACTGGCCACCGACAACGGCACCAGCTCGGCTCTCCTGCGGCGCATCGACGCCGCCCTGGACGGCCTCGCCCCGCTGCGCACCCAGGTGCGCACCGCCACGCACGCGTCGGTGTCGGCGATGACCTTCAGCTACCGCATCGCGATCGCCGACCTCATCAACTTCCGGGAGAACGTCTCACACGGCGTGGTGGACGCCCCACTCGCCGACGGGATCCGGGCCTCGGCGGCGCTGTCGAAGACGGCCGAGGCCATCGGTCAGCAACAGGTGGCCGTGCTGCGCGCCGTCGCGGGCGGCGAACTGACCCCGGCCATGCAGCAGGACATCACCGCCGCCCGCACCAGCTACACCGAATCGAGCCTGTCGTTCCTGGCCCTGGCCCCACCCGACTGGAGCATCTGGTGGGAGCAGGCCGGCACCGGCAAGGAGGCGCTGGCCCTGCAACGGATGCAGGACGAGGTGGCCCGGGCCCAGCCGGGGTCGCAACTGAAACTGGAAACCGACGACTGGGTGTCCACCACCCAGACGCGCGCCGCCCGGCTGGCCGACCTGCGCGCCCGGGTCGACAACGCGGTCCGCGACGACGTTCGGGCGGCGCACGCCGACCAGCGCCGCCGCGCCGTCGCCGAGGCGGCCAGTGTCCTCCTGGCCCTGATCCTGACCGCGTTGGTGACCTGGGCCGTCGCACGGCAGATCACCCGACGGCTGCGCCGGCTGCGGGACGCGGCCAACGCCGTTGCCTTCGAACAGCTCCCCGCCGTGGTGGCCCAGCTCCAACAGCCCGGCAGCGCCGCCGTCGACCCACACAAGCTGGCCCATCAGCAGTCCAGTGCCGCCCTCGAACCGTCCAGCGACGACGAGATCGGCGAACTGGGGCAGGCGTTCAGCGCCGTGCACCAGGCCGCCGTGCGGACCGCCGCCGAACAGGCCGTCATGCGCGCCAACACCGCCGACATCTTCATCCACCTGAGCCGCCGCGAACAGCGACTGGTCGACGCCGTCCTGGCCCAGGTCGACCTGGTCGAGCGGGACGAAACCGACCCCGACCGGCTCGACCAGCTGTACACACTGGACAACCTGGCAACCCGGATGGGCCGGATCAACGCCAGCCTGCTGGTGCTCGGCGGTGTCGGCGTGGGGCGCGCACGCCAGCGCGACGTTCCGCTGCAGCAGGTGCTCCAGGCAGCGCTGTCCCAGATCGAGCACTACGCACGGGTCCGACTCGGCATGATCGACGGGGACGTCGCGGTGGCCGCCAAGACCGTCGACGAGGTCGTGCACCTGCTCGCCGAACTCATGGACAACGCCACGACGTACTCGCCGCCGGGCAGCGAGACCTGGGTGAGCGGCCGAAGTCTGGGAGACCGCGTCATCGTCCAGATCAGCGACGAGGGCGTGGGTCTGTCCACGCAGCGGATGCAGCAACTCAACGAGCTGCTGGCGCACCCGCCGGCCATCGACGTGGCCGCCGTACGGGCGATGGGGCTGGTCGTCGTGGGCCAGCTCGCGGCGCGGCTGGGCGTCACCGTCCAACTGCGACGCGGCCCCCGACGCGGCATCCTCGCCGAGGCGACACTGCCCGCGGCGATCATCCGGTCGCTGCCACCGGAGGAGTACCTGCTCGCACCCGGCCGGCTGTCGCGGCGGGCAGCTCGCACACCCAGCCCGCCTCCGCCGTACCAGCCGCGCCCCGAGCCCACCGCCGGCCGCCCACCGACCGAACGAACCCTGCCGGCCGCGCCGGTCTTCCGACCGGCTCCCCCACCGCCGGACCGGGGTGACGCGCCCACCGAGGAGCTGCTCATCTTCGAACAGGTCAACCACTGGTTCCAGAACGACGTCGTCGACGGCCAGAACGGCCAGAACGGTCAGCAGTGGTCCAGTCCCGCCGACGACGCCTGGCGTACCGCCGCCCAGGCCCACACCCCCGAGGTCGCCACGACCACCAACTCCGGCCTGCCCAAACGCCAGCCGCAACGGCACCTCGTGCCTGGCGGTGTGACAGTGCCCCAGCAGCAGCAACGGTCCGAGTACCGCGACCCGGCGCAGGTGGCCACGGCGATGGCCGCGTACGCGCGGGGCGTGGCCAACCGACGGCGCACCCCGATCAACCTCGGAAACAAATGACGCGACAGGAGAGCACGTGACCGACCAACAGGATCTCGGCTGGCTGCTGGACAATTTCGCGGCGCGCGCGACCGAGGTCAGCCACGCGATCGCCATTTCCAGCGACGGCCTGATGGTGGCCGCCACCCGCGACCTGCCACCGGACCGGGCCGACCAGTTGGCCGCCACGGGTAGCGGGCTGGTCAGCCTGCTGCGGGGGGCGGCGGCCTTCTTCGACGCCGGCGCGGTGATCTCGAACGTCACCCAGCTCGAGGGCGGGTTCATGTTCTCCATGGCCTTCAACGACGGCGCCTCGCTGCTGGTGCTCGCCGCGCCCGAGTGTGACGTGGGCAAGGTCTCCTACGAGATGACCGAGCTGGCCAACCGCATCGGGGACGCGCTGACCCCCGCTGCCCGGGCGGCGCTCGCCCGCAGCCGCTGACCACCCCGGCGCCCCCACGCCGGAGACCCCTTCCCCTTCCTCTGGAGTTAGACATGCCTCTCACCACGCCTTGGCGCAGCCGTGCCCTCACCGCCGCGCTGCTCGCCGCCGTGCTGACCACCAGCACCGCCTGCGGCGACGACGCTCCGGGCACGAGCGCCGGCGGCTCGATAAAGATCGGCCTGCTCGCGTCGCTGTCCGGGACGTACCAGGCTGTTGGCACGGAGATCCGCGACGGCTTCCAGCTCTACCTGGACACCCACGACGGCAAGTTGGGCGGCCGGCAGGTCGACCTCGTCGTCGCGGACGAGGGCAACGGCGCGCAGACCGCCGTCCCGGCCGCGACCAAGCTGCTCAAGCAGGACCGGGTGTCCGCGCTCACCGGCATCGTCGGTGGCGGCTCGGTCGCCGGCGTCACCCCTCTGCTCAACGAGACGAAGGTGCCACTGGTCGGCTCCAACGGCCGGCCGGAGCTCAAGGACGTCTCCCGGGTCTGGCACACCTCGTACCTCTCCGACGAGCCCGGGGCGGCGATCGCCCAGCACGTCCGCGACAACGTCAAGGGCTCCGTGTACGCGATCGGCCCGGACTACCAGGGCGGTTGGGACGAGCTGCGCGGCTTCACCGACGCCTTCGGCAAGATCGGTGGGAAGCTCGCGAATGCCGACGGCAAGACGACCTTCACTCCATTCCCGGCCACCACCAACTTCCTGCCGTACTTCGCCCGCATCAAGGCCTCCGGCGCGGCGGCCGTCTACACGTTCTACGCCGGCAGCGCCGCCGTCGACTTCGTGAAGCAGTACGCCCAGTCCGAGATCAAGGACATCCCGTTGTACGCGGCCGGGTTCCTCACCGAGGGCGGTGTGCTCAACGCGCAGGGCGAGGCCGCCCGGGACATCTACTCGGTGCTCAACTACTCGCCCGACCTCGACAACGCGGAGAACCGCGCCTTCGTGGCCGCGTGGAAGGCGAAGCACGACGGTTCGCCGACGACCTATGCGCTGGCCTCGTACGACGCGGCGGCGGTGCTCGACCGGGCGATCGGCGCGGCCGGAAACGACCCGACCCCCGAGGCCATCAATACGGCCATCGGCCAACTCGGCCAGATCGCCAGCCCGCGTGGCACCTGGCAGTTCTCCACCACCACGCACTCTCCCGTGCAGAAGTGGTACCTGCGGCAGGTCCGCCAGGACGGCCGAGCGCTGTCCAACACCGTCGTGGGCGACCTCGCGACCGTCGGCCGGTGATAGTGGTGGCGGCCGGCACGAACCGGATCGACCCGTACCTGATCCCGGCGTTGGACGGAGTCGCCTACGGGCTGCTCGTGTTCGTCGCCGCCTCGGGCCTGGTCTTCTGTTTCGGCGTCGCCAACATCCTCAACCTGGCGCACGGCCTGCTCTACGCGATCGGCGGGTACACCGCGGCGGCGATGCTCGACGGCGGCTGGGCGAGCCTGGCGTTGGCGCTGACTGTCGGTGTGCTGGCCGCCGCCGCGACGGGGGTGCTCCTGGCCGGCCTGCTCACACCGGTCGCCACCGGCAATCACCTGAGTCAGGCGCTGCTGACGTTCGGGGTGGCGCTGGCCGGCGGCAGCCTGCTCGTCGCCGGCTTCGGGCCGGACAACCCGCAGGTTCAGGTGCCCGCAGCCCTGGAGGGGTCGGTGATGGTCGCCGGTCACCGCTACGCCGCGTACCGGTTGGTCTTCATCGTCGTCGCGGCGGTGCTCGCCGCCGCCCTCTACCTGGTGGTGCGACGCACCAGGGCCGGGATGCTGGTCCGGGCGGCGGTCGACGACCCGGAGATGGTCGCCTGTCTGGGCGTGAGTCCGGCACGGATCCGGGCCGGTGTGCTCGCCGCCGCCGGCGCGCTGGCCGGCGCGGCCGGGGTCCTGGGCGCGCCCATCATCGGCCCCGGCACCGGCACCGCCGACACGGTGCTGCTGCTCTCCCTGGTGGTGGTCGTCCTCGGCGGTCTCGGGTCGATGGCGGGCACCCTGCTGGCCGCGCTCGCGATCGGCGAGATCCAGACGTTGGGCGTGGCGCTGCTGCCGTCCGCCGCGCCGTTTCTGCTGTTCGCGGCCATGGCGGCCGTGCTGGCCGTGCGGGCGCGTGGCCTGGCCGGCAGGTGGAGAGCGGCATGAGGGGCGAGGTGATTCGGCGAGTTCGAGGCGGCGTCGCGGCGCTCGTCCTGGTCGGCCTGGTCGTGGCGCCCTGGGTGGTCGACGACTACACCACGGCGATCCTCGCCCGGACGCTGGCGCTGGCAGTGGTCGGGGTGAGCGTGGCCCTGCTCACCGGCGTCGCCGGCATGCCCACCCTCGGCCAGACCGCGCCGTACGCGGCCGGCGCCTACGCCTGCGCCGTGGTCGGCAGCCGGGTCTCCGATGTAGGCGTCGTGCAGCTCGTCGTCGCGGCGGCCGCCGGGGCGCTGCTGGCCGCGCTCACCGTGCCGCTCGTCGTGCACGCCCGCGGGGTGATCGTCCTGATGATCACTCTGGCCATCGGTGAACTCGTCGTCATCGTCCTGGGGCGGTGGCGGTCGGTGACCGGTGGCACGGACGGGCTGGCCGGCATCCCCGCGGTCCGCCCGTTCTGGGGGCTCCCGGCCCTGGCCAACGACCAGGCCCGTTACCTGTACGCCCTGGTCGTCGTGGCCACGCTGGTCGGCGCGGTGCTGGTGCTGCTGCGTACCCGGGCAGGGTTGGTGCTGCGTGCCGGCCGCGACGACGAGACGCGGTTGCGGGCCAGCGGTCACCGGGTGGCGTTGCACCTGTCCGGCGCGCACATCGCCGCCGGAGCCATCGCCGGCGCCGCCGGCTCGCTCCTGGTCGTCGCCCAGCAGTACATCTCCCCCGCCGACTTCGGCTTCGACACCTCAGCGCTGCTGCTGCTCGGTGTCGTCATCGGTGGCACCGCCTCGGTGGGTGGCGCCCTGGTGGGTGCGGCGTTGGTCATCGCCGTCCGGGACTGGCTGTTCGGGGTGCTGCCCGGCCATGCGCCACTGGTGCTGGGCGTGCTGTTCGTGGCGACTGTCTACCTGCTGCCCACCGGTGTCAACCGGGCCCGGGGTCGGCTGCGCCCACCGGGCGCCGCGACGCCACAGCCGGACCAGCCAGCCGCCCATGACCAGGCCGAGGTTGCGGAGCTGCACCGATGACCGGCCTGTTGGAAGCCCAGAAAATCAGCGTGCGGTACGGCTCGCTCGCCGCACTCGACGGCGTGGACCTGTGCATCCACGACGGCCAGCGGCACGCGTTGATCGGCCCGAACGGGGCCGGCAAGACGACCCTGCTCAACGTCCTCGGCGGGTCCACCCGGCCGCAACGCGGCAGCGTGCGGTTCGACGGACGGGACGTCGGTCGACTCGGCCCGGCGGCCCGGGCCCGGCGGGGCATCAACCGTATCCACCAACGACCGGCGGTCTTCCCGACGCTCACCGCGACGGAGAACGTCGTGGTGGCCGCGCTGCCACGGATCATTCCGGGCGGCCGGTGGTGGCCGGGCGGCCGCCGACGCGCGGCACAGCGCCTGGCCGGTCCGCTGCTGGAGCAGATGGGGCTCAGTGCCGTCGCGGCGGTGCCCGCCGGGCACCTCGCGCACGGGCAACGACGCCAGTTGGAGATCGCGATGGCGATGGCCGGTCGCCCTCGCCTGCTGCTCCTCGACGAACCGGCGGCCGGGCTGTCCGCCGTCGAGGTCGGCCGGCTGGTCGAGGTGCTCCAGGCGCTGCCCAGGGCGGTCGCCGTGTTGCTGGTCGAACACCGACTGGACCTGGTGTACGCCCTCTCCGACACGGTCACGGTGCTGCGCGACGGTCAGACGTTGGCCGCCGGCACACCGGACGAGATCCGTACCTCGCCGCTGGTGCGGCAGGCCTACGCCGACGGGGTGGCCTGATGCTCACTGTGGATCGTCTCTGCGCCGGCTACGGCGGGGGAATCGTCCTGCACGAGGTCAGCCTGCGGGTACGCCCGGGCAGCATCCAGGCCGTGGTGGGCCGCAACGGGGCGGGCAAGAGCACGCTCGTGCACACCATCGCCGGGCTGGTGCGGGCGTCCAGCGGTCGCATCGAGATCGGCGGCGTGCACGTCGCCGGCCGACAACCGCATCGCATCGCCCAGTCCGGCGTCGGTCTCGTCCCGCAGGGCCGACGGGTCTTCTCCCGGCTGACAGTGGCCGAGCACCTGCACCTGGCAGCCGCGCCGTGGCGGGCCCCCACCTCCGGCGGCGAAGGCTGGACGGTCGCCCGCACCCTGGAGTTGCTGCCGAGGCTGGCGGTGCGGCTGCGGCACCGCGGCTGCGAACTCTCCGGTGGCGAGCAGCAGATGCTGGCGATAGCCCGTGCGCTGCTCGGCCAACCCCGGGTGCTGCTGCTCGACGAACCGTGTGAGGGGCTCTCGCCCGATCTGGCGGCGCGGGTCCGCGAACTCGTCAACGGTCTCGCCGCCGACGGCCTGACAGTGCTGCTCGTGGAGCAGCAACTCCAGTACGCCATCGAGCTCGCGGACCGGGTGGCGGTGCTGGAGTACGGCCGGGTGGTCTACGACCGGCCGACCGCGGAGGCCCGCCGCGATCCGGCCCCACTGGCGGCGATGTTGAGCGTCGCCGCCGTTGCGCCGCCCCCGGCCAACCGGGCGACCCCTCGGCTCTGGGCCGACACCCCGTAGTCACCCGACCATTCTCGAGTCACCCGACCCTCCACGGAGAGGTAGACACCGATGACAACCGCTACGAGCGACGACACCTATACCTTCGACAACGGCGCACCGGACGCCGTTCCCCAGATGCACGCGCTGGAGTCCTTCCTGGATCCGATCACGACGCGTCGGCTGGCCCGCCCGGTGCTGGAGCCCGGCGCGACCTGCTGGGAGGTCGGGGCCGGTGGCGGCTCGATGGCCCGGCGGATGGCCCGCGCGGTCGGCGACGACGGGCACGTGCTGGCCACCGACATCGACCCCACACACCTGGTGGCCGAGGGCAACCTGCACGTACGCCAGCACGACGTGCGCACCGAACCGCCACCCGGGGACGCGTTCGACCTGATCCACGCCCGGCTGGTGCTGCTGCACCTTCCCGATCGACGACGGGTCCTGCGTACCCTCACCGGCGCGCTGGCGCCCGGCGGGTGGCTGGTGGTCGAGGAGTTCGACTGCACCGCGCCGCAGCGGGTGTTGACCGCGCCCAGCGACGACGCAGCGAAGCTCTTCGCGCAGGTCATGGACGCCATGATGGGTGTCCTGGAGGACCACGGCGCCGACCTGGGATGGGCGCAGGACGTCCACACCGAGATGGCCCTCGCCGGCCTGACCGACCTGGACACCATCACCTACTCGCAGAGCTGGGCCGGCGGGTCGACCGGAACATCGCTCTACGAGACCAACTCCCGCCAGTTGGAACCGGACCTGCTGGCTGCCGGGCTGTCGCCCCAGCAACTCAACGCCTTCCGACGGCTGCTCCGTGACCCCGGGTTCGCCGTCATGTCGTACCACTTCGTCTCCACGCGGGGCCGCCTGCCGAGCTGAGCACGCGGACCACCGCGCGGAGCGCGGTCACGCCGTCCGTACCTCTCCCGTGCGCAGCACCTCCCCCCGCTTCGCCCCGGACAGCTCTACGACGGCACCGACCGCACCGGCCGGGCTCCCCCAAAGGGGAGCCCGGCCGCCCCACGCCCTCACGCCCTCACGCCCCGCGCCCCGCGCCCCGCGCCCCGCCGATCTTGCAGTTTCGGTTGCCGATACGCGTGGAAAGCCCCCTATGCCGAGACCGAAAGTGCAAGATCGCGGCATGAGGGCGGGCCCGGCCCGTGGATCATGGAGTTGTGGTGCCCTATTGACTGCTTTTCACGGCTTTTGTTTACCACCACAAGTCCATGATCGACGACGGTGGGGCGGGTTACTGGACCGTGACGCGACGCGACGGTGGTCCGGACCGCCCCGGCTCAGCGCGGAACGGTCTCCTGGTCGGCCAGCACAATCAGGTCGTCGGGGCGGGCCGACAGCGGCGCCGTCGCTCCGTCGAGCCACACCAGATAGCCCACCGGCGGACCGGACGAACCCCAGCGGGCACCGATGATCGTGGCTGACCGCCCGTCGTGCGGCGGCGTGAGCAGGCGTACCCGGGTGCCCGGCGCGTGTCCGTCGTCGGCGACTATCAGCAGCGCGTCGAGGATCTGCCGGACCCCGGCGACAGGCAACCCCGGAACGTACGGCTCGCCCGCGTGTCCCAGACGCGGGGTCATCATCGTGCCCAACAGCGCGCTCTGCCGGATCGCCTCCTGCCGGACCTGCCCGTCCACGCTGCGTCCGGCCACGGTCAGCGCCTTCTGGATGCGCGACCAGAGGGCCAGTGGCTCCTGGTCGAGCAGGCGGCGGGCCTCCCTGTCGACTTCGGCGCACGCCGTGTCGAGTGCGGTGTCCTCGCCGAGTTCGGCGATCCAGGCGAGGTCGCCCACCTCCGGCAGCAACCCCGGCGACTCGGCCACGATCACGATGTACAGCATCGCGAGCAGTTCCTCGCGGCCCTCGCCGTGATAGAGCGAGCCGACCCCGCTGCCGGTACGCCCGCGGCTGGGCGGGAACCGCTCGACGAGGTGCCGCGCACGCCCATGAGGCAGGGCCGCGGCCCGCCTGGTGTCCGACACCCGCTCCTCGAACGACCGCCGCTCACGGCGTTCGACGAGCAGCTGGCGATGCGGGTCGAACCCGATCGGATAGATCGTCCGCCCGTACCTGGAAAGGGTTTCGCCGGGCCGAAGGCCGACCGACTCGAGCTGCCGGGCCGCCTCCGAGTAGGCAACGCCAGCCCGCGCTGCGTGCTCCCGGATGGCGCGTTTGCGGGCGCGTCCCGGGGCCGGGGTCCGTCGGGGGGGTGGGATCAGACATGACGCCTCCGGTGCAGCCCCACGCACTCCACCGAACGGACGGCGTGACCGGCACGCCGAGAGTCGACACATCGGCGCGGAGTCGGAGACTCTTGGCCCCAAGCATGTGGTCGGGCGTGGGCCACCACATCGGGCGCTGGCAGGCGCTCTGCCGTGCCCAGCATATCGTGACGCCGACCGTCGGTGTGGACGCGCACACCCTGGCCGCCCTCACCCTCGACGACTGCGGTGTCAGCCCGTGTCAGCCGATGTCGGTGGCGTGTCGGGGCGGTGTCAGCGGGCGGGCGCAGGCTGTACGCATGACAGCTGACCTGGTGATCGAGGCCGAGGGCCTCGTGAAGACGTTCGGGAAGACGAGGGCGCTGCAGGGCGTGGACCTCGCCGTGCCCCGGGGGACGGTGCTCGGGGTGCTCGGCCCCAACGGCGCCGGTAAGACGACCGCCGTTCGCATCCTCTCCACCCTGCTGACCCCGGACGGCGGAACCGCCCGGATCGGTGGTTTCGACGTGGTACGGGACGCCGAACGCGTTCGGCAGAGCATCGGACTGACCGGCCAGTACGCCTCGGTCGACGAGGACCTGACCGGTCGGCAGAACCTGGAGCTGTTCGGCACCCTGCTGGAGCTGGGGCGCAGCGGCGCCCGGCGGCGGGCCGCCGAGCTGCTCGACTGGTTCGACCTGACCGATGCCGCGAACCGGCAGGCCAAGACCTACTCCGGTGGCATGCGGCGACGGCTGGACCTGGCCGCCAGCCTCGTCGGCTCGCCCGACGTGATCTTCCTGGACGAGCCGACGACCGGGCTCGACCCGGCCAAACGCGAGGACATGTGGGGCGTGGTCCGAACGCTTGTCAGCAACGGCTCGACAGTGCTGCTCACCACGCAGTACCTGGAGGAGGCCGACGCGCTCGCCGACGCGATCACGGTGATCGACCACGGCCGGGTGATCGCACACGACACACCTGACGGGCTCAAGCGGGTGGTTGGCGGGCAGACCCTGGAGGTCCGGCCGTCCGACCCGGCGCACCTGCCGCGTACCGCGGAGATCCTGACCCGGGTCGGCTCCGGCGCGCAGGCCGACGAGACCCGCAAGGGCGTGCTCGCGGTGCCGGTCACCGACGACGCGGCTCTGACCGAGAGTGTCGCGCGCTTCGCCGCCGCCGGCATCGCGGTCACCGAACTCTCCCTGCACCTGCCGAGCCTCGACGAGGTGTTCTTCACCCTCACCGGGCGCACGGCATCGGAAGACGACACCACCCGCCCCACGGAGGTCGCGGCATGAGCACTCTCACCGACGCGCCACCCACCCGGAACCGGGCGCTGTCGACGATCACCGCGCACCCGCGACCGTTTCGACTGGTCCGGCACTCGTTGGCACTCGCCAAGCGCAGCCTCATCAAGACCTGGCGTACGCCCGAGGCACTCATCGACGTCACCCTGCAACCGGTGCTGTTCCTCATCATCTTCGTGTACGTCTTCGGCGGCGCGGTCGCCGGCTCGACCCACGACTACCTGCAGTTCCTGCTGCCCGGCATCCTGGCGCAGACGATCGCGACCGGTGCCATCGCGATCGGCGTCAACCTCAACACCGACATCGCCAAGGGCATCTTCGACCGGTTCCGGTCGTTGCCGATCCCCCGCTCCGCCCCACTGGTCGGCGCGGTCCTCGGCGACGTCGTCCGGTACGTGATCGTCACCGTGTCGACCCTCGCGATCGGCTACGTGATGGGTTTCCGGATCGAGACCGACGTGTTCCGGGCCATCGCCGGGTGTCTGCTCGCGGTGCTGTTCGCGCTCTGCCTGAGCTGGCTGCCGGTGCTGGTGTCGATGAAGGTGCGGACCGCGGGTGCCGTGCAGGGTGTGATGTTCGCGTTGATCATGCCGCTGAGCTTCGCGTCCAATGTGTTCGTCGGCGCCGACACGCTGCCGGGCTGGATGCAGGCGTTCGTGGACGTCAACCCGATGACCCACCTGGTGGCGTCGGTGCGCGGGCTGTTCCTCGGCACCCCGCTGGACAACCACGTGTGGTGGACGCTCGCCTGGTGCGCCGGCTTCGTCGCGGTGTTCATGCCGCTGGCGCTGCGCGCGTACCGCAAGAAGATCTGACCTGGTCACGGCGTCGGCACCTCGACCTGCCGGCGCCGTGGCCGAATGCTGGCCCGGCGGGATGCACCGCCGACGGCAGCAACACCCGGACGGCGTCAGTCGTCGCGCCCGACACCACGATCGGGCGCGGACATGTCGCCCGTCCGGGGCGTGCCGTCGGCCCACGAACCATTGACCGGGGTCGGGGCGTCCGCCATGATTCCCCTCAACTCAATACTGACAACCGTCGCTGCGCATTCACTGGTGATGCGAGGCGGCGGTCGCGCGTCGGCGTCTCACGGGGGAGATCGTTGCCGGATGACCATGTCCAGAGTCAGGGCTGCCACCACATCGGAATCTCGGGCGCAGGCGGCCGAGGGCGACAAACCGGATGATCGGCGACTGACCGTCGGTCGTCGCCGCCTGCTCACCGGTGGGTCCATCGTCGCCGCGTCGCTGGTTGGCCAGAGCCTCCTCGGCAGCCCCGCACTGGGGGCGGCGGGCACCGAGCTGTCCGTCGGAAAGGTGGAGATCACTCCGTCGGCGGACGCGTACCTGGCCGGTTACGGCGTCGATACGCCCCGCCAGGCGACCGGGACCGCTGCCCCGCTGTTCGCGCGGTGCACAATCCTGTGGCACGAGGGCGTGCCCCACGTCATCGTCACCGCCGATGTTCTCGGCTTCGCACGTGGCCTGCACCGGTCGATCCGCAGCCAGGTGGTCGCTCTCGGGCTGGCGTCGGAGAACTTCGCCCTGACGGCCACGCACACACACAACGGTCCAGTGCTCCCCGACAAACTGGACCCGTTCATCTCGTACGGGATGAATTCCACTCTGCAGGCACAGGTGCGTGCCTACGGCGACCAGTTGGCCACGAAGATCGTGCAGCTGGTCCGGGACACACTTGAGGGCCCACGAACGGCGTGCACCCTCGACTACCAGGTCGTCGACCAGCACTTCTCGAAAAACCGGGAAAGTCTGCCGTACGTCGAGTCGGACGTACCTGTCCTGACGGCCCGTACGCCGGGTGGTGAGCCGCTGGCGGTGCTGTTCAGCTACGGGTGCCATCCGGTGGTGGCGGGGCGGCAGACCATGTTCGACCCGGACTACCCGGGGGACGCGGTCACCCGGATCGAGCAGGCGACCGGCGCCTTCGCCCAGTTCCTTCTCGGGCCGGCCGGCGACCAGAACCCTGACGGCGCGCGGGGTTGGGCCCAGCGGAGCCTGCGGGGCGCCGAGCTCGCCCAGGCCGTCACGACGGCGCTGCTGCGGCCGGGACGCCCGGTCGCCGGCCCGACGACAACCCACTACCGGGAGGTGAGCCTGCCGCTGGATGTGATGCTGACCGCGGGCAATCTTCGGGACGTGTCCGCGGCCTACGCCGTGCGGTCGAACAACCTTTCCCTGCCGGGTTACTACCGGCGGCACGCGCAGCAGATGATCGCGCAGATCGACGCCGGGACGTTCGCGACGTCGATTCCGGTGCCCCTGCAGTCCTGGAGGTTCGCCGGCAGCCCGGACCTTCGGCTGCTGCTGGCCGGTGGCGAGATCGTGTCCGGATACGCCGTCTACTTCCGGGCGCGATACGGCACGTCGAGCCAGCTGCTGTTCGCCGGCTACGCGAACGAGGTACCCGCGTACCTGCCCAGCGACGAACTGCTGCGGAGACCCGAGACGTACGCCGGCGGGATCGACACCGACTTCCCGGGCATCGCCGGCGGCTCGATGACGGTCTACGGCTGGTTGGGGCACCTCAAGGGAAAACCGACCGCCACCTCTCCCGACGGGGCGGAACAGATCCTCATCAGAGCGATCACCGCGGCACTGGCGGCCTAGCAGACTCCACCAGGCGCTAGGCGAGCAGGTCGTCCATCAGCTCGCGGAGCCGGGCGAGGGTCGCGGAGACCGACCGCCCGCGCCACACGGCCACCAATGGCTCACGTTGCTCCTCGTCCCCGAGGGCGGCGTTGAGTCGTTCGGCGTCGCCGGGCGGGAAGAACGTCCCGGCGTGGGTGCCGATGCGCGTCGCGAGCGCGAACAGCTCGCGAGCCGCCGCCACGTCGCCCCGGTGCGCGGCGAGTTCGGCGCCGCCCTGCGCCCATGCCCCGATGACCGGCAGGTCCCGTGAGGAGAGCGCCTCGTCGCTGGCGAGGCTCAGTGCGGCGGCCGCGCGCGCGTCGGCGTTCTCTCCCGGCACCGGTCGCACCTGCGCCACCCGCAGGTGCAGGACCGCCACCGCGACCCGGAGCATGGCGCGTGGCTGTGGCGGCGGGCCGGTCCAGCCGGCCAGGGTGCGGATCACCCCGTCGCCGTACGCCCGGGCTTCGTCGTACCGCTCGCGCTGCCACGCCACGTGGGCCAGCCCGAGGCACGCCACCGCGGCGTCCACGGCCTCGGCTTCGCCCGGCGCCGCCGTCTCGACCAGCCGCCGCTCGGCGTCCGGGTCGCCGGCGAGGGCGAGCTGCACGTCCAGCCGCACCCGGATGGACCGGGCATCCTGCGTGGCACCGATCAGCTCCATGTGGCGGACGCTGCGCGCGAGCCACTCGGCGGACCGGGCACCCTCGCCCGGCACCAGGAACTGCCCGACGGCACCCGCCGCCATCGCCATGCCCCACTGGTCGCCGGCCATCTCGAAACGACGGTAGGCCTGCTCGGCGTCGACGATCGACGCCTCGTGCATGCCACCGTTCTCCCAGACCGCGGCGCGGGCGAACAGGCCGAGCCCCTGCACGTACGGGTCGGGGTGCCCGACCATCTCGACGGTGCCCTTCATGCTCTCCTCCGGGTCGACGGCGTCGAACAGGGGTAGCGCAGTCGCGATAACGGTCAACCGGGACGACACCTCGTCCGGCCGGTCGGCGAGAACTGTCCGAAGTGCCCGACGGGCGAGCACTGCGAGCCGGAGGTCGCCGCTGATGCCGGCGTTGACCCCGGTCAACAGGCACATCCAGGCCAGCCGGTCGGCGTTGGGCAGCGGTCTGCCGCTGCGGCGGCCGTACGTGATCGCGGAGTGGAGCCGTCGCTTCGGGTCCTCGACGTGCAGGAGACCCGCCGCCCACCCGGACACTTCCAGGTGCAGTCCCCGAACCGCCCAGAGGTGGAACAGCGCGGTGGCGACCTCGACGGCGGCCGGCTCGTCGTCCTGCCCGAGTGCCCAGCGCAGACCCGCGACCAGGTTGTCCTGCTCGTCGGCGCAGCGGGTGAGCGCGTCGATCTGACCGGGGCCGACGAACTGGTCGGCGAGCGCGACCGCCTGCTCCCGCGCCCACTCGACCAGGCCGCCCATGGCCGGACCCCGTGCACCCACCGCGTCGAGGCGGGCTTCGCCGTACTCGCGGACCGTTTCGAGCATGCGGTAGCGCGGTGGACCGTCCCCCTCGACGAGGGTCAGCAGGGACTGTTCCACGAGTGTCGCCAGTCCACGACGGACATCCGAAGTCTGGGCGACCGCCGCGGCGAGGCCCGCGGTGAACGGCGCGGGGATGACCGCGACCCGCTGGAGCAGGTCACGGTCGTCCTCGGCGAGTAACTCCCTGCTCCAGTCGACCATCGCCCACAGGCTCGCGTGGCGCTCCGGCAGGCCGCGCAGGGCGTCGTCGAGCAGCGCGAAGCGGTCGCTCAGACCGGCGAGGACGTCGTCGATCGGCATGCTGCGCAGTCGCGCGGCGGCGAGTTCGAGTGCCAGCGGCAGGTTGTCGAGCCGGTGGCACAGAGCGAGTGCCCGCGTCGTGTCCCAGGTGGGCACCGCGCCACCGGCCCTCGCCCGGGTCTCGATCAGGGCGAGCGCGTCGCTGTCCGGCAGGGCGGTCAGCCGGTGGACCAGTTCGCCGGCCAGGCCCAGCGGTGCCCGGCTCGTCGCGAGCACGGTGACCTCGGGCGAGGTCACCGCGACCAGGTCCGCGACGACGGTGGCCACCGCGTCGAGGACGTGTTCGCAGTTGTCCAGCACGACCAACCCGTCGAGGTCGGGTGCCACGGCGCGAAGCCGTTCTGCGGGGTTGAGCACCCGCCGCTCCAGGCCGAGGTTGCCGCCGGTCGCCGAGGTGTCCGCACCCCCGAGGGCCGCGAGCACCGTGGGCAGCACCTCGTCGGACGAGCGCAGGCCGGCCAGTTCGATCACGCGTACCGACTGCCCGGCCGCCGCCGCGCGACGCGTCACCTCGGCGGCAAGACGGGTCTTGCCCGCGCCGCCGGCTGCCACGATCGTCACCAGAGGCGCGTCGGCGAGTCCCTCCACCACTGTCGCGACGTCGCGTTCCCTGCCGACGAGGGCGGTCATCGGCCGACGCCACGCGGCGGGCAGGGCGATCCGCATCGGCTGCCGGGGCGAGGGCTCGACGGCCGGGGTGGTCAGCTCGCCGCGCAGCAGCGCCAGGTGGACCTGTGTGATCACGGGTGATGGGTCGGTGCCGTAGCGGTCGGCCAGGTCGGCGCGCAGCCGCTCGACCACCTCCAGCGCCTCCGCCTCCCGCCCCTGGGCGGCGAGCACCCGGACGAGCAGGGCGGCGGAGGGCTCGTCCGGCGGTGTCCGCGCGGCGAGTCGGCCCAGGTCGACCTCGTCGTACGGGCCCGCGCCGGCGAGTGCCGCCTGCGCGCGCAGCGCGGCGACCTCCGCGAACAGGCGGGTGTCCTCGGCGCTGACCAACTCGGGCACCTCGGGGAACAGGGCCCGCGCCTGATCGGCCAGGCCGCGGGCGGCACGGACGTCACCGCACCGGAACACGGTGCCTGCCTGTTCGACGAGCGCGCGCGCCTCGACCGCGTCGACGGTGATCTCGTCGGCGGGCAGCCGATAGCCGCCCGGCACCGCGACCACGGGCAGCCCGAGGCGACGTACCCGGGACACGAGCGCCTGGACTGCGCCGGTCGCGTCGTCGGGCGGCACGCCGTCCCAGACGGCGTCGACGAGCAGGCTCACGGAGACCGCTCGCCCCCGCGCGTCGACGAGCGCGCGAAGCACCGCCGCGAGCCGTTCACCTCGAACGGGCTTGCCGTCGACGGCGAGTGGGCCGAGGGTCGCGATGTGCACGGACCCAGCATCCCTCACGCGCGCACGGGCCCGACGAGCACCGGTCCGTCCGGCCGGTCACGGCTGCGCGACCGGCTTGACAGGCCGTCATTCGGTTAGGTTAGCCTAACCTCATGCAGAGCGAGTTGGCGTCGGCCAACGGGGAGCGCAGCCTGTCCGGCGTCGACCTCCGTCTGGGCTATCACGGTGTGCCGGTTGTGCACGGTGCCGCGATCGACCTCCGCGCGGGTGCCGTCACCGCACTGGTGGGGCCCAACGGCAGCGGCAAGTCCACACTGCTGCGGGCTCTGGCCCGGCTGCACCCGATCGAGGCCGGAATCGTGCACCTCGCCGACGGCGTCACGGCCGCCAGCCTCGCGGCCCGGGAGTTCGCCCGGCGGGTCACGCTGCTCGCCCAGAGCCGGCCGGTGCCCAGCGGGGTCACCGTCCGCGACGTCGTCGGATATGGCCGCCACCCCTACCGGGGGCGCTGGCGCACCGAGGACCCGGACGGCCCCGCCGCCATCACACGCGCCATGGACGTCACCGGCGTGGCCGCGATGGCCGACCGTCCCGTCGACGAACTCTCCGGAGGCGAGTTGCAGCGGGTCTGGTTGGCCACCTGCCTCGCCCAGAACACCCCGGTCCTGCTCCTCGACGAGCCCACCACGTTCCTCGACCTGCGCTACCAGGTGGAGATCCTCGACCTGGTCCGTGACCTCGCGGACGACCACAACGTCGCCGTCGGCGTCGTGCTGCACGACCTCAACCAGGCAGCCGCCGTGGCCGACGAGGTGGTCCTGCTGCAACAGGGCCGGGTGCGTGCCACCGGCACCCCCGCGGCGGTCTTCACCGAGGACGCCCTCACCGAGACCTACGGGATCCGCATCGAGGTGACCACCGATCCGATCAGCGGACTGGTCACCACCCGCCCGGTCGGACGGCACGCGATCCGCGCCCTGGTCTGAACACCCCTCATCCCCAGCAGAGAAAGACCGTCATGACCCGTACCCGTTTCACCGCCCTCATCGCCGTCGTGGCCGCGCTGACGCTCGGCGCCTGCGGCACGACCGAGAAGACCGCCACCCCCGAGACCTCCGCCTCGGCCGCTGGCGGGCCGGTCACCCTCACCGACAGCCGGGGCAAGGAAATCACCCTCAAGGCCCCGGCGACCAAGGTCGTCGGTCTCGAGTGGGGTGAGGTCGAGATGCTGGTCAGCCTGGGCGTCATGCCGGTCGGCGTGGCCGACCCGAAGGGCTACGGCACCTGGGTCACCTCGGCGAAGCTCGACCCCGGCGTCAAGGACGTCGGCACCCGTGGCGAGCCCAGCGTCGACTCGATCGTCGCCCTCCAGCCCGACCTCATCGTGATGGAGGACGACCGGGGCGCCAACATGATCAGTCAGCTGGAGAAGTACGCCCCCGTCGTGGTCGCCAAGGGCAGTGACGCCACCGACAACCTGGGCCGGATGCGCACCGACCTCACCATGATCGCGAAGGCGGTCGGCAAGACCGCGCAGGCGGAGAAGCTGCTCGCCGACTTCGACGCGGCCATCGCCGACGGCAAGAAGAAGATCGCCGACGCGGGTGCCGCCGGCCAGCCGTTCGCCATCGCCGACGGCTGGAAGGAGGGCAGCACCGTCAGCATCCGGATGTTCGGCAAGGGCTCTCTCGTCTCCGAGATCGGCACCCAGCTCGGCCTCACCAACGCCTGGACCGGCAAGGTCGACGAGGCGTGGGGCCTCGGCCAGACCGACGTCGAAGGCATGACGGTCCTCAAGGACCCGGACATGCACCTCTTCTACAACGCCTCCGACGGCGACGACGTGTTCGCCGACGGCCTCGCCGGCAACGCCATCTGGAAGTCGCTGCCCTTCGTGCAGAAGGGCAACCTGCACAAGATGCCCAACGGCATCTGGACCTTCGGCGGTCCGCTCTCCGGCAAGCAGTACATCGACGAACTCGTCAAGACGTACGCGGTGTGAGCGTGCTGAACGCGCCCCCACGCCCGGAGCCGGCCACCCGGCCGGCTCCGGGCGGGCGCCTGGCCGTGCCCCGCATCGCCGTCGTCTTCGTCGCCGCGATCCTGCTGCTGCTCGTGGTCGGCGCGGTGCACCTCACCCAGGGCACCTCGAACGTCGGCGCCCTCGACCTGCTGCGGCTCGCGACCGGCGCCGACGATGAGGCGGCCCGCGTCCTGATCGCGTCCCGACTGCCCCGGCTGCTCGCCGGGCTCGCCATCGGCGTGGCGCTCGGGTTCGCCGGGGCGGCGTTGCAGTCGATCGCCCGCAACCCGCTCGCGTCCCCCGACACCCTCGCTGTCAACGCGGGCGCCCACCTGGCGATCGTCGCCGTCGCCGCGTTCGGCGTCTCACTGCCCGCGCTGCCCGCCGGCGGCCTCGCCTTCGGCGGCGGGCTGGCCGCCGCCGGCCTGGTGATGGCGATGTCCTCCGGTGGGCAGGCCGGCACCACCCGGCTGATCCTCGCCGGCTCGGCGACCGCGCTGGCGCTCGGGTCGGTGACCACCCTGCTGCTGCTCCTGTTCGAGCAGGCCACCATCGGGCTGTTCGCCTGGGGGAACGGCTCGCTGGTGCAGAGCGACCTGACCGCGCTGACCCAACTCGCCCCGGTGATCGTCGGCGCCGCCATCGTGCTCGTGCTGCTCGGGCACCGCCTCGACATCCTCGCCCTCGGCGACGACACCGCCACAGTGCTCGGCCTCGACGTGCGGCGCACCCGGCTCACCGTCATGGTGCTGGCCGTGCTGCTCTCCGCCGCGGCCGTCACCCTCACCGGCCCGGTCGGCTTCGTCGGCCTGTGCGCACCGGTGATCGTCAGGCTGCTCGCCCCCGTGGTGCCGGGCGTGCACCGCCACCGCGTCCTGCTGCCGTTGTCCGGCATCGTCGGGGTCATCATCGTGCTCGGCTCGGACGTGCTGCTGCGGGCCGTGATGGGCGGGCAGGCCGGGGTCGACATCCCCACCGGCGTGGTCACCACACTGTTCGGCGCGGCGATCCTCATCTGGCTGGCCCGCCGGCACCGCGACGCCGGCCCCACCCGTCGTCCGCCCGGCGGGCACGCGGCCGTCCGCTCCGCCGCCTTCCACCGCGGCGTCGTCGCCGTCACCGCCGTCCTGACCGTCTGCGCAGTGACGGTCGGCATGCTCGCCGGTGACACCTGGGTGCTGCTCGGAGACGTCGTCAACTGGGTCAACGGCAGCACCGGGCCCGCGTACACCTTCGTGCTGGACCAGCGGTGGCCGCGCGTCGCCGCGGCGGTCCTGGCCGGCGCGGCGCTCGCGGTAGCCGGCACCACAGTGCAGGCGGTCTGCCGCAATCCGCTGGCCGAACCCGGCATCCTCGGCATCACCGCCGGCGCCGGGCTCGGCGCGGTCTCCCTGCTCACCTTCGTGCCGCTGGCCGGGGTGTGGGCGGTCTCCGGCGTCGCCGGGCTCGGCGCGATGCTGGCGTTCGCCCTGGTCTACGGCCTGGCCTGGCGCGGCGGGCTGAGCTCCGACCGACTCGTGCTGATCGGCTTCGGCGCCTGGCAGGGCGGCATGGCGGTCATCACCTACCTGGTCGTGGCCTTCGACCCGTGGAACACCGGGAAGGCGTTGACCTGGCTGTCCGGCTCCACCTACGGCCGGATGCCCACCCAGGTGCTGCCGGTGGCGATCGCCCTGCTGGTGCTCACCCCGGCCGTTGTCGCCGCCCGCCGGGAGCTCGACCTGATGGCGCTGGACGACGACACCCCCCGCGTGCTGGGCGTTCGGCTGGAACGCACCCGGTTGATCGCGCTCGGCGCGGCGGCGCTGCTCACCTCCACAGCCGTCTCGGCCGTCGGGGTCATCGGCTTCGTCGGTCTGGTCGCCCCGCACGCCGCGCGGGCGCTCGTCGGCGGCCGGCACTCCCGGGTGCTCCCGGTGGCCGCCCTGCTCGGCGCGGCGTTGGTCAGCATCGCCGACACCTTCGGTCGGACGGTCATCGCGCCGGCCCAGATCCCCGCCGGCCTGGTCACCGCCATGATCGGCACCCCGTACTTCGTCTGGCTGCTGTGGCGCTCCCGCGCCGTGGCGAGCACCACCCGGTAGAGCCGCCCGCGTCGAGAGAGGCACCATGACCGAGACCCTGCCCATCGCCCCGTGGCGCGTGTTCGCCGTCGCCGTCCGCGCGGTACGCCGCCTGAGCCCGTCCTTCACCCGGGTGACCTTCACCGGGGCGAACCTGGACCGCTTCGCCGACAACGGTTACGACCAGCGGATCAAGCTGGCGCTGCCGCTGCCCGGTCAGGACCGGGCGACCCTGCCGGAGGGCGCGGACTGGTACGCGACGTGGCGGGCCCTGCCCGAGCATCTGCGCAACCCGATCCGCACCTACACCGTCCGGGCGGTCCGCCCGCACCTGGCCGAGGTCGACGTCGACCTGGTGCTGCACGGCGACAGTGGCCCGGCGACGCGCTGGGCGCGGCGGGCCAGCGTCGGCGACGAGATCGCCCTGGTCGGGCCGGATGCCGGCTACGACGGCAACCACGGCGGGGTCGAATTTCGACAGTCCGCCGGCGGCACCGTGCTGCTGGCCGGGGACGAGACCGCCGTGCCGGCGATCAGCAGCATCTGCGAGCGGCTTCCCCTCGACGCCCGGGGCACCGTCGTGCTGGAGGTGCCCGACGCCGCCGACGTGTTGCCGCTGCTCGCACCGCCCGGCGTCGAGGTCCGCTGGCTGGCCCGGGGCGCCGACGGGTACGGCAGCCGACTGGTGCCCGCCGTCGTCGCCGCGGCCGGGGAGCTGCTGGCCCCCGGCGCGTCGACAGCCGCCCAGCCCGTGCCGGACGTCGACGTGGACACCGAGATCCTGTGGGAGGTGCCCGAGCAGGTGGCCCCGGCGCCGCTCTACGCGTGGCTGGCCGGGGAGGCCGGCGTCATCCGCAACCTGCGCCGGCACCTGGTCGCCGAACGGGGTCTGGATCGGCGGGCGGTCGCCTTCATGGGCTACTGGCGTCTCGGACACTCCGACGCCGCCTAGCGCCGCGAGGCGCACCACGCCGGGCGGCCGCGAGGTGCGTCGGAGGCCGTGAGGCGCGTACCGTTTCGGGTCGGACTTGGGGCGGGCCGGCTGGAGCCGGTCCGGGATACGGGACGAGACAACGACGCATGACGGTGGACAACATTACCGAAAACGGTCAAGAGGGTATTGACCGAAGCCGGCTGGAGGCCTGCCTCAGCGTCTTCGAGGAATTGGAGGCGCTGCCCTCCGACCACCCCGACGTGGTGCAGGTGCAGCGGGCCACCGCCCGGCTCTACAAGGTGATCAAGCAGCGGCGGCGGGAGGAGCGGCGGGACGCCATCCTCGCCGCCGACCGCGCGGTGACGGAGGCCACCGCCACCGGCGCTCCGGGCCGGATCGACGACGAGACGCAGGGCATTCCGCTCGCGTCCTCGGTCGCGGGCGAGACGGCCGGCTTCCTGCACAACGCCCGCGGCTGCTACGTCTGCAAGCAGCGCTACCGCGAGGTGGACGCCTTCTACCACCAGCTCTGCCCGTCCTGCGCCGCGCTGAACCGTGAGCGCCGCGACGCCCGCACCGACCTGACCGGCCGGCGTGCGCTGCTCACCGGCGGCCGGGCCAAGATCGGCATGTACATCGCGCTGCGGCTGCTGCGCGACGGCGCGCACACGACGGTGACGACCCGGTTCCCGCACGACGCGGTCCGCCGCTTCGCCGCGATGCCCGACAGCGCCGACTGGCTGCACCGGCTGCGGATCGTCGGGATCGACCTGCGCGACCCCGCCCAGGTGATCGCCCTCGCTGACGACGTCAGCAGCCAGGGCCCCCTCGACATCCTGATCAACAACGCGGCGCAGACCGTCCGCCGGTCCCCCGGGGCGTACGCGCAGCTCATCGCCGCCGAGGCCGCGGCCCTGCCGGACGGCCCGCTGCCGGAGCTGATCACGTTCGCCAAGCCGGACGCGCAAGGCGGCCCGGTGGGCACCCTGACCGCCGGCCCACAGTCGACGGCGCTCACTCCGCACGCGCTCACCGCGCTGGCACTGACCAGCGGTTCGGCCTCGCCGGAACGGATCGCGGCGTCCACCGCCATCGACGCCGGCGGGCTCGTGCCCGACCTCGACTCGGTCAACAGCTGGGTCCAGCGGGTCCAGGAGGTGGACCCGGTCGAGCTGCTCGAAGTGCAGCTGTGCAACGTCACCGCGCCGTTCGTGCTGGTCAGCCGGTTGCGCCCGGCGATGGCCGCCGCGTCGGCCCGCCGCAAGTACGTGGTGAACGTGTCGGCCATGGAGGGTCAGTTCGGCCGCGGTTACAAGGGGCCGGGGCACCCGCACACCAACATGGCCAAGGCGGCGCTGAACATGCTGACCCGCACCAGCGCCGAGGAGATGTTGACCGACGGCATCCTGATGACCAGCGTCGACACCGGCTGGATCACCGACGAACGCCCTCACCCGACGAAGATGCGGCTGGCCGACGAGGGCTTCCACGCCCCACTGGATCTGGTCGACGGCGCGGCCCGGGTGTACGACCCGATCGTCCGCGGCGAGCAGGGCGAGGACCTGTACGGCTGTTTCCTGAAGGACTACGCGCCCTGCGCCTGGTGATCGCCCCCAGCGACGAGGATGATCGCCCGCACCAACAAGGAGAAGCACATGTCAGCTGACCGTGAATCGTGGCCGACGCTCGACGAGCTGCTGCGCGAGGAGAACGAGCTGGAGCTCGCGGGCCTGTCCGAGACCGACGCGTACGAGCTGGGGATGCTCGCCGTCGCCGCCGCGACCGAGCAGCGGCTGCCGGTCTCGGTGGGCGTGTGGCGGGCCGGGCGGCAGCTGTTCCACTGTGGCCTGCCGGGGTCGACGGCGGACAACGACGCTTGGCTGCGCCGCAAGGGGCGGGTGGTGATGCGCTTCGAGCACTCCTCGCTCTACATGGCCCGGCTGTGCCAGGACAAGCAGGTGACGCTGGCCGAGCGGTTCGGTCTGCCGGCCTCGCGGTACGCGGCGGCCGGGGGCGCGGTACCCCTGCGCGTGCGCGGCACCGGTGTGGTGGGCTGGGTCGGTGTCTCCGGGCTGCCGCAGTTGGACGACCACCGTTTCGTGGTCGACATCCTCCGCAAGCTCCCCCGATAGGGCGTTGCCGGCGGCCTCGCAGGCGAGGCCGCCGGGGGACGCGCAGCAGGGCGGGGTTGATGAGAACTGGCCCGCCGGCGGGGGGGCCGGTCGACCGACGGGGGCGGGTGGGGGTCGTCCGGAT
>NZ_JBEZEH010000040.1:0-38175 GCF_040648775.1 Micromonospora sp. NPDC049089 | reverse complement strand
GGCTTCTACACCTACTGAGTTGTGGCGACCGGGGCGGGCGCCCGCCCCGGTCGGCCGCTCAGCCGCTCAGCCGTCGCGCTTGGTGGTCCAGCGGAAGGTGGTCAGGCAGACCACCACACCGATCACGCACCACAGGGCCAGCACCACAGCCACCCGGCCCAGCTCGAACGAGCCTCCCGGCTCCTGGGCGCCGAAGCTCTCCGGCAGGAACACCGACCGCAGCCCCTGGCACATCCACTTGAGCGGGAACAGTGCCGCCACCTGCTGCATCCAGGTGGGCAGGTCGGTGAAGACGAAGAACACCCCGGAGATGAACTGGAGCACCAGGGAGACCGGGGTGACCACGGCCGAGCCGCTGCGGGCCGTGCGGGCCAGCGACGAGATGGCGATGCCGCTAAGGGTGCACGCGGTCACGCCGAGCATGGAGACCCAGCCGAAGGTGAGCCACTTCGCGGCGGTGCCCGGCAGGTCGAGGTCGAACAGCGCCACCGCGAACGCCAGCAGCAGCGCCGTCTCGGCGATCCCGATCGCCACCACCATGATCACTTTGCCGGCGAACCAGACCCACTTCGGCATCGGCGTGCCCCGGTAGCGCTTGAGCACCCCCCGGTCCCGCTCGACCGGGATCCAGATGCCCAGGTTCTGGAAGCTCACAGTCATCAGGCCGGTCGCGATCATGCCGGTGATGAAGTACTGGGTGAACTTGACCCCGCCGCCGATCGTCCCGTCGAAGATCGACGCGAAGATCAGGATCATGATGATGGGGAAGCCCATCGTGAAGACCACCGACTCCCGGCTACGCAGGAACTGAGTGATCTCCAGTCGACCCTGGCGCAGGGCGAGCGCGCCGGCACCCGGCCGCCGGCCGCGGGTCGCGGTGACCGGCGTCGCCGGCTTCGTCGTGGTCGTCATCGCGAGTGTCCGATCATGGTGAGGTAGACGTCCTCCAGGGTCGGCCTGGTCACCGTCAGCCCGGGGACCTCACCGCCGTGACGCGCGGCGAGGTCGGCCACGAGGGCCGTCGGCGTCGCGCTCTGCGCGCTTTCCAGCGTCCCGTCCGGGGTACGCCAGGAGACCGTGGCGAGGGCCTCCTGCCGATTGCCCAGCCGGTTGGGCGCGGCGACCTCGACAAGTCGGCCACCGGCGATCACGCCGACCCGATCGGCGAGGGCCTCGGCCTCGTCCAGGTAGTGGGTGGTGAGCACGATCGTGGTGCCGGCCGCGGCGAGATCTCGGATCAGCTCCCAGAACTCACGGCGGGCCTCCGGGTCGAACCCTGTGGTCGGCTCGTCGAGGAAGAGCAGCTCGGGGCGGCCGATGATGCCCAGGGCCACGTCCAGGCGGCGCTTCTGGCCGCCGGACAGCGTGTGCGTGCGGGCTTTCGCCTTGTCGGCCAGCCCGACCCGCTCGATCACCTTTGCCGGGTCGTCGGCGCCGGGGTAGAAGCCGGAGAAGTGCCGGATCACCTCGGCCACTGTCAGCTCGTCGAACTCGCCGGTGCCCTGGAGCACGATGCCGACCCGGGAACGCCAGTCGGCGTCGGGGTTGGCCGGGTCTGCGCCGAGCACGGAGACCTCGCCGGCATCCCGATGCCGGTAACCCTCCAGGATCTCCACGGTCGTGGTCTTGCCGGCGCCGTTCGGGCCGAGCAACGCGAACACCTCGCCACGGTGGACGTCGAGATCCACGCTCGCCACGGCCACGTTGTCGCCGTACGCCTTGCGCAGCCCTCGGACGGAGATGGCCAGCTCGTCATCCATGCCGTCAAGTGTGCGTCCTGGCAGCAACGGGCGGGTGCCCGGGGTGTGGCGGTCCGCGCCACAGCGGGGGTTTGCCACCCGGACGTCCCCGACATGGACCTGTGTGGTTTTCCACAGCTCCTTTTACTGAACGGTAACTTAGACTCCGGCCATGGATGAGACGCCATTCCCGGGGCGACTGCCCGAGCGGGACCGCCCGTGGGTGATGCGCACCTACGCCGGCCACTCGTCGGCCGCGGCGACGAACGCGCTCTTCCGCCGCAACCTGGCGAAGGGGCAGACCGGCCTCTCGGTCGCCTTCGACCTGCCCACCCAGACCGGGTACGACCCGGACCACGAACTCGCCGCCGGCGAGGTCGGACGGGTCGGCGTGCCGGTGGCTCACCTCGGCGACATGCGGGCGCTCTTCGACGGTCTCCCGCTCGCCGAGACGAACACCTCGATGACCATCAACGCCCCGGCGATGTGGCTGCTCGCCCTGTACGGCACCGTCGGGCTGGAGCAGGGCGCCGACCTGGCCCGCTGCGCCGGCACCACCCAGAACGACATCATCAAGGAGTACCTGTCCCGGGGCACCTACATCTTCCCGCCCGCGGCGTCGCTGCGGCTCACCGCCGACGTGGTGGCGTACACGCTGCGCGAGATGCCCCGGTGGAACCCGGTGAACATCTGCTCGTACCACCTCCAGGAGGCCGGCGCCACGCCCGTGCAGGAGGTCGGCTTCGCGCTGGCCACCGCCGTCGCCGTGCTCGACGAGGTCCGGGACTCCGGTCAGGTGCCGGCCGAGCGGATGGGTGACGTGGTCCAGCGGATCTCGTTCTTCGTCAACGCCGGGGTGCGCTTCGTCGAGGAGATCGCCAAGATGCGCGCGTTCGGCGTGCTCTGGGACGAGATCACCCGGGACCGGTACGGGGTCACCGATGCCAGGCAACGGCGGTTCCGCTACGGCGTGCAGGTCAACTCGCTCGGCCTGACCGAGGCGCAGCCGGAGAACAACATCCAGCGCATCGTGCTGGAGATGCTCGGCGTGACGATGTCCCGCGACGCCCGGGCCCGCGCCGTCCAACTGCCCGCCTGGAACGAGGCGCTCGGCCTGCCCCGACCGTGGGACCAGCAGTGGTCGCTGCGGATGCAGCAGGTTCTGGCGTACGAGTCGGACCTGCTCGAATATCCCGACCTCTTCGCCGGCTCGCACGTGATGACCGCACTCGTCGACGAGATCGTCACCGGGGCGCGGGCCGAGCTGGGCGCGGTGCTCAAGCTGGGCGGCGTCGTCGCCGCGGTGGAGACCGGCTACCTCAAGAGCGCGCTGGTCGCGTCACTCGCCGAGCGGCGGCGGCGGATGGAGTCCGGTGCCGACGTGGTGGTCGGGGTCAACCGGTACACCGAGACCGAACCCTCCCCGCTGACCGCTGCCGGCGCGGGCTCCGTCGAGCAGGTCGACCCCGCGGTCGAGGCGGCCGCCGTGGACGGCGTACGCCGGTGGCGGTCCGACCGGGATGCGGCCGTCGTCGACGCGGCGCTGGCCCGGCTGCGCGCGGACGCCGCGACCACCGTCAACCTGATGCCGGCCACCCTGGAGTGCGTGCGGGCCGGGGTGACCACCGGCGAGTGGGCCGGCGCGCTGCGCCAGGTCTTCGGCGAGTACCGGGCGCCGACCGGGCTGGCCGGAGCTACCGGCGGCGGCGGGGAGCCGGGCCTCGCGGCGGTCCGCGAGCGGGTCGCCGCGACGGCGCGGGAGCTGGGCAGCGGCCGGCTGCGGCTGCTGGTCGGCAAACCTGGCCTGGACGGGCACTCCAACGGCGCGGAGCAGATCGCGGTACGCGCCCGTGACGCCGGCTTCGAGGTCGTCTACCAGGGCATCCGGTTGACCGCGGGGCAGATCGTCGCCGCCGCTGTCGAGGAGGACGTCGACCTGGTCGGGCTCTCCGTGCTCTCCGGGTCGCACCTGGCCGCCGTACCGGCGGTGCTCGACGGGCTACGCGCCGCCGGCCGGGCCGACCTGCCGGTGGTGGTGGGCGGCATCATCCCGGCCGGTGACGCGGAGACCCTCCGCGCGGCCGGGGTCGCCCGGGTCTTCACCCCGAAGGACTTCGCCCTCACCGGCATCATCGACGACCTGGTGACCGTCATCCGTCGCGCCAACGACCTGCCCTGAACGAAGCGCCGTCTCGGGCAGGTCGTCGGCCCGGCGTGGGTCAGCGGCCGGTGTAGGTCATGCAGTCCGCCATGTCGTTGTCCGGGCCGACCCTGATCGACGACGCGTGGCACTCCAACTGCTCGTTGTGCCGGCAGTCGGCGCGCTGGCAGGCCCCCACCTGCGCGATCAGGCTCTCCACGCCACCCCGGACGGGCGACTCGACGAAGGTGTGGCAGTGGGCGTGATCCATGCTGCCGATGGTGATCGCGAAGGCGTGGCAGTCACCCGACTGGTTGTACGCGCATGCGGCGACCACGCATTCCTGGACTCGGGGCATCTCCAACGCTGCGGTCATGCCGACCTCCTCTAGGCTCTTGCCCCGATACTAGGCTTTTGTCGCCCCGTGCAGCCCCGGTATAGCGGGCCGCCGATAACGCGTCAGACGCGGAAGCCGGCGGCGCGGGCGGCCTCCCGTTCGCGCCGTCGATCAGACCGACGACGGAAGAACCAGAAGGCGAAGAACGCCAGGCCGACGAGGGCGACGAGCACCAGCACCGGCAGGATGATCGCCACCAGGGAGACCACCACGCTGGTGGCGTCCTCGGCGGTGCTGGCGACCGGGGCGCCGATTCCGGCGGTGGTCGCGTTGATCACCGGCCGGGCCGCGGACTTGAGCAGATGCACGCCCAACGCCAGCAGCACGCCGGTGACGACCGGCACCCACTGGTGCGACGAGAAGAAGCTCCCCGGGTCGCTGACCGTCACCGTCTCCGACGAGGAGCCGGCACCGAAGGCCAGGCCACCGGCGGTGGGTCGGACCACGGTCTGCACCACGTCGTTGATGTGGTCGACCACTGGCACCTTGTCCGCCACCATCTCCACGGCGAGCAGCACGGCCATGATGGCGATGACCCAGCCGTTGCCGAGCCAGGTCCAGCCGCTGGGCAGGTCGATCAGGTCGGTGTAACGGCCGAGTAGGCCGAGGATGAGCAGGGGTATATAGGCATTGAGACCCGCCGATGCGGCGAGACCGGTGCCGGTGAGGACTTCGAACACGGTCTCAGCATCGCATCGACGCGCCAGTGCCGCTCGCTGGCGACCGGTGGGTGCTCGGCTACCCTCGTCGGGTGCGGTTGGTCATTGCGAAGTGCTCGGTTGATTACGTCGGACGGCTCTCGGCTCACCTGCCGCTGGCCACCCGGTTGCTGATGGTGAAGGCGGACGGGTCGGTGTCCATTCACGCCGACGACCGGGCGTACAAGCCGTTGAACTGGATGAGCCCGCCGTGTCGGTTGGAGGAGGCCCCCGGTGTGTGGCGGGTCGTCAACAAGGCTGGCGAGGAGCTGCGGATCACCCTGGAGGAGATCTTCCAGGACACCTCGTACGAGTTGGGTGTGGATCCGGGCCTGCGCAAGGACGGGGTGGAGGCGCACCTGCAGGAGTTGCTGGCCGCCAACCCGGGCGCCCTGGGTGAGGGGTTCACGCTGGTCCGCCGCGAGTACATGACGGCCATCGGCCCGGTCGACCTGCTGTGCCGGGATGCCAACTCGGGCTCGGTGGCCGTCGAGGTCAAGCGGCGTGGCGACATCGACGGCGTGGAGCAGTTGACCCGCTATCTCGAGCTGATGAACCGTGACCCGCTGCTCAGCCCGGTCGTCGGGGTCTTCGCCGCCCAGGAGATCAAGCCGCAGGCCCGGGTGCTCGCCACCGACCGGGGCATCAGGTGTGTGGTCGTGGACTACGACAAGCTGCGCGGCATCGTGAAGGACGAGCTGACCCTCTTCTGACCGGCGTACTACCCGGTGCGCACCGCGATCAGCGACTTCGGCAGACCGAACACCCGCTCCACAAGCATTGTCGAGTCGGGGAAGTAGTGACGCATCTGCGAGCGGTCCAGCAGCTCGGTCCAGAGCACCTGGTGGATGGCGGCGTCGTGGCTGCGGGTCGGCTTGTGCCCCAACGGCCAGCGTCGGGCGAACGCGGTGCGCAGTCGTACCGGCAGGAACTGCATGCCGGGCGCGATCCAGTGTGGCTCGATGGGGAAGTAGCGGTAGGGCGTCTGCACCCAGTGCCGCTCAGCCAGTGAGCGGGCCGCCGCGGCGAAGCGGATCCGGCGTTCGTGCCCGCCCACATGCTCCAGCACCGAGTTCGAGAAGACCAGGTCGTAGTCGCCCTTGGTGAGGTGCGAGGGCAGGTCGCAGGCATCGGCCTGCTCGACGTGGGCCCAATCCGGGACGACAGCGGGCGGCTGCTCCAGGTTGACGACTGTCACCCGGGCCGGTCGGACGGTGGCGCGGTGCCAGGTGCCGAGCCGACCACCGAGGTCGACCACGTGCATGTCGCCGATCTCGGGAAAGGTGCGTGCCAGCCAGTCCGAGCGGTGCCGACGCCGTCGGGCGCTCCACGACTGGTCACTGTCGACAAGGCGGTAGCGCAATCGATTGGGGCCCATTTAACGCAATGTACCGCCGTCGCCACAGTGACTAAACATGTGGATGCACCGATCCTTGTTGATGATCGGTTATCCGACACTCACCTGCCGTACATGACCTTGATGGCCTTGACGAGTCGGGCCACGTCGGCCGGGGTGCGCTCGAAGGTCATCGACGGCAGCAGCGACCGGGCCCGACGCCTGGTGATCGCCTTGGCCCGACCGAACTCACGCAGGCCGTCCTCGCCGTGGATCCGCCCGAAGCCGGAGTCGCCGACACCGCCGAACGGCAGGGTGGACATGCCGGCGAAGGTCAGCGTGGAGTTGATCGACGCCATCCCGGAGCGCAGCCGCCGGGCGATGGCCACCGCGCGCCGCCGGCCGAAGACCGAACCCCCGAGGCCGTACGACAGGGCGTTGGCGCGGGTGAGGGCCTCGTCGGCGTCGCGGACCCGGCTGATGGTCAGCGTGGGACCGAAGGTCTCCTCGCGGACGGCGGCCGACTCCTCCGGAACGTCCACCAGCACGGTGGGGTGGACGTACGGCGGCTGTACGGCGCTCGGGCCGCCGAGCACGGCGCGCCCGCCGGACGTGATCGCGGCGTCGATGTGCCGACGGATCACGTCGATCTGCTGGGGCATGGTGATCGGGCCGATGTCGGTGCCCTCCGGCCCGACCGTCAGCCGACCGGCGCGGCTCACCACCTTGTCGACGAAGGCGTCGAAGACGGCGTCGACCGCGTACACCCGCTCGATGCCGATGCAGGTCTGGCCGGCGTTGGTCATGCCGCCCCAGACGCACGCCTCGGCGGCCGCGTCGAGGTCGGCGTCGCTGTCCACGATCATGGCGTCCTTGCCGCCGCCCTCGATGAGCACCGGGGTCAGCGTCTCGGCGCAGGCGGCCATCACCTTGCGGGCGGTGGCGGTGGAGCCGGTGAAGGCCAGCTTGTTGACGCCGGAGCGGCACAGCGCCGCGCCCACGTCGCCCAGCCCGTGCACGGCGGTGAAGACCGGCTGCTCGGGCACCACCTCGGCGAAGCTGTCCACCAGCCACTGGCCGACGGCGGGGGTGTACTCACTCGGCTTGAGCACCACGGCGTTGCCGGCGGCGAGGGCGTACGCGGCGGAGCCGATCGGCGTGAAGACCGGATAGTTCCACGGCCCGATAACGCCGACCACACCGTATGGCTGATATTCGAGATGCCCGGAGAACTCGGCCAGGATGAGCCGGGACCGCACCCGGCGTGGACCGAGCACGCTGCCGGCGTTGCGGGCGGCCCAGTCGATGTGCTCGATCGCGGTGACGATCTCGACGATGGCGTCGGCGATCGGCTTTCCGCTCTCGACGTGCACCAACTCGGCCAGCTCCTCGATGCGCTTGGCGAGCAGGGCGCGCCAGCGCAGCATCCGTTGGCGGCGGCCGGTGAAGCCGAGGCCCGCCCACCATTCGCCGGCGACGCGGGCGCGGTCGACGGCCTGCCGCACGTCGGCGTCGGTGGAGACCGGGAGGCGACCGGCCTCAGCCCCGGTCGCCGGGCTGGTGGAGACCAACTGACCCGCGTCGATGACCGGAACGCCCGGGATATGCACTGCCGTCATGGCGGAAGTCTAGACCTGAGGATTACTCACCGGTAGGGTCCCCGATTCGGGGCCGGGGGAGCGGCGTCGCACCAACCCGACCGATCGTTGATCAGTGCAGGTCAGGGCGTTGGTATCGGAAATGGCCCGCCCGAATCGTCGAACGGCAGGTGGCCGGGAGGTGACGAGAGGCTGACCGGCCGGTCGGTATTGACGACTACCGTCTGATGGCAAGCTGACGCGCGGAGTGACGGTGTGGGGTGGAGGGCTGACTGTCCATGGAGGAACATCCGGAACTGATGCCGCTGTTGACGGTCGCGGGTGGACCGATGCGCGGCGCGAGCTTTCGCATGCGAGCCGAGATACAGGTGATCGGCCGAGCGCCGACCGGTCAGGTTGTCATCAACGACCCACACCTGAGCCGTCGCCACGCCGAGGTGTGGCTGGCGCCGGAGGGCCCGTCCCTGCGGGACCTGGGCTCCACCAACGGCACCTGGCTCAACGACCGGCGGATCACCGAGGTGGAACGACTCTCCGACGGTGACGTGATCCGGCTGGGCCGTACCGAACTGCGCCTGTTCGACCCCGGGGTGGCGCTCACCGACCCGGTGGGGCTCAGCTTCGGCCCGCCCCGGCGCGACGTCCGACCGACCCTGCCGCTGCCGCTGGCCGCGCCGCCGGGCTCGCGTCGCTGATCGCCTGGCGGCCTGCCACACCGGGTAGGCCCGTTGGGTGGCGGTCCGACACCTGGACCGACGGGGACACCCGTGGCACCATGCCGCGGATGGAGACCGAGCAGCGGACCGTGACGGCGAACGGCATCACTCAGGCGGTACGGGTGGCCGGCCCGCCGGACGGCACGCCGGTGCTGCTGATCCACGGCAACTGCTCGTCCGCGCTGTTCTGGGAGCCGCTGGTCCGCCGTCTGCCGCCGACGCTGCGGGTGGTCGTCCCCGACCTGCGGGGGTACGGCGACACCGCTACCGCCCCGGTGGACGCCACCCGGGGCCTGCGGGACTTCGCCGACGACGTGGCCGCACTGCTGGACGACCCGACGCTCTTCGACGCCGACGCGCGACCGGTGGTGGTCGGGCACTCCCTCGGCGGCGGGGTGGCGATGCGCCTGCTGGTCGACCATCCGCACCGGGTGGGGGCGTTGCTGCTCGCCGCACCGGTCTCCCCGTACGGCTTCGGCGGCACCCGCGACCTGACCGGCACGCCGACCACCCCCGACTTCGCCGGCACCGGCGCCGGCACGGCGAACCGGGACTTCGTCGCCCGCCTCGCGGCCGGCGACCGGAGCACTGACGCGCCGGCCAGCCCGCGCGCCGTGCTGCGAGCCACCTACGTGGCCGATCCCGCCTCGCTGGGCACCGATGAGGAACTGCTGCTGGACACAGTGCTCTCCACCGCCACCGGCGACGACAACTACCCGGGCACGGCGGTGCCGTCGGAGAACTGGCCGGGCACCGCGCCGGGGGAGCGCGGGGTGCTCAACGCGCTGGCGCCGACCTGGTTCCGGCTCGCCGACGAGCTGGTGGCCGTCGCCGAGAAACCGCCGGTCACCTGGGTACGCGGAGACGTCGACGTCATCGTCTCGGACACCTCGCTCTTCGACCTGGCGTACCTGGGTTCGCTGGATCTCGTGCCCGGCTGGCCCGGCGCGGACGCCTGCCCACCGCAGCCGATGGTCGGCCAGACCCGGGCGGTGCTCGACCGGTACGCGGCGGCCGGCGGCGCGTACCACGAGGTGGTGCTGCCCGGCTGCGGGCACAGCCCGCACCTGGAGCGCCCCGCGGAGTTCGTCGCGGAGTTGTTGGCCCTGACCAGCGTGGCGGCCGGGTAGCGGCACCGCTGGGTCGTGGGTGACATAGGCCACGGCGTCTCGACAACTCACCGTCACGTGGCAGACTCGCGCGCATAACCTTAGCGGCCGTTCAGTGGCCGTGCGGAGTCCTGGGGAGGCCGGTCGTGGCGCGCGAGTTCAGCACCGTTGGGGTGGTGGGGCTGGGCACCATGGGTGCCGGCATCGTCGAGGTCTTCGCCCGCAACGGCATCGACGTGGTGGCAGTGGAAATCTCGGCACCGGCGCTGGAGCGCGGCCGGGCCACCCTGAAGGGCTCCACCGACCGGGCGGTCGCCAAGGGCAAGCTCGCCGAGGCGGACCGCGACGCCCTGCACGAGCGGGTGCACTTCGCTGTCGGGCTGGACGCGCTGCACTCCGTCGACCTGGTCATCGAGGCGGTGCCCGAGCACCTCGACCTCAAGCAGCGGATCTTCGCGGAGCTGGACCGGGTCTGCCGACCGGAGACCATCCTCGCCACCAACACCTCGTCGTTGAGCGTCACCGAGATCTCCGTCGCCACCAGCCGACCCAACCAGGTGATCGGCATCCACTTCTTCAACCCGGCCCCGGTGATGAAGCTGGTCGAGGTGGTCCGCACCGTCGTCACCGCACCCGAGGTGGTCGCCGACGTCGAGGCGCTCTGCGCCCGGCTCGGCAAGGTCGACGTCACCATCAACGACCGGGCCGGCTTCATCGCCAACGCGCTGCTCTTCGGCTATCTCAACCACGCAGTCAGCATGTTCGAGTCGCACTACGCGACCCGGGAGGACATCGACGCCGCCATGAAGCTCGGCTGCGGCCTGCCGATGGGCCCGCTGGCGTTGATGGACCTGATCGGCCTGGACACCGCGTACGAGATCCTGGACACCATGTACCGGCGCGGAGGGCGGGACCGCCGCCACGCCCCGGTGCCGCTGCTCAAGCAGATGGTGACGGCAGGGCTGCTCGGCCGGAAGTCCGGCCGGGGCTTCTACACCTACGAGCGGCCCGGCTCCCCGGTGGTCGTACCGGATGGGGCGACGCCGCAGGCCACCGACGCCGCGCTCGCCGACGGCGCGCGCGCCATCGCGAAGGTCGGCGTGGTCGGCTCCGGAACGATGGCCACCGGGATCATCGAGGTCTTCGCGAAGGCCGGCTACGAGGTCGTCTCGGTCACCCGCGGCATGGAGAAGTCCGCGAAGGTCTGCGAGGCGGTGAAGACCTCGCTCAACAAGGGCGTGGTGCGCGGAAAGCTCACCGAGGCCGACCGGGACGCCGCACTGGGCCGGATCAGCTGGTCCGCCACGCTCGACCATCTCGCCGACGTCGACCTGGTGGTCGAGGCGGTCGTCGAGGAGTTGAGCGTCAAGAAGGCCCTCTTCGCCAGCCTCGACGAGATCTGCAAGCCGGGTGTGGTGCTGGCCACCACCACCTCGTCGCTGCCGGTGATCGACGTGGCGATGGCCACCCAGCGTCCGGCCGACGTGGTGGGGCTGCACTTCTTCAACCCGGCCCCGGTCATGCCGTTGGTCGAGGTCGTCCGCACCATCCGCACCTCCCCGGAGGCCACCGCCACCGCCCGCGCCGTGTGCGCCGCGCTCGGCAAGACCGGCGTGGTCTGCGGCGACCGGTCCGGCTTCATCGTCAACGCGCTGCTCTTCCCGTACCTGAACGACGCGGTGAAGATGCTGGAGGCCAGCTACTCGACGGCCGACGACATCGACCACGCCATGAAGTTGGGCTGCGGCTACCCGATGGGCCCGTTCGAACTGCTCGACGTGGTCGGCCTGGACGTCTCCCTGGCCATCCAGCGCGAGCTGTACCTGGAACTGCGCGAGCCGGGTTTCGCGCCCGCGCCGCTGCTGGAGCACCTGGTCACCGCCGGCTACCTGGGCCGCAAGACCCGCCGCGGCTTCCGCGACCACTCGCACCGCTGACCAGGTCAACGCCGAGGGGGATGCCGGCGGTGACCGCCCCGGGCGGCCTCATTCGTCGGACGTACGCTTGGTGACTGTGAGCCCCCGTCGCAATCGCCCTCGCCGGGACGACAACGCCAACCTGGACGCCGACCGCGTCCGGCAGGGCGTCGCCTCGGTCCAGCAGTGGACCGATGGTGCCTGGCAGGTACGCGGCATCGGCGCCGGAGCGTCGGTCAAGACGTACCGCTGCCCCGGTTGCAACCAGGAGATCCCACCGGGGGTGGCGCACCTGGTCGCCTGGCCGGCGGACGGCCTGGGTGACCTGACCGACCGGCGGCACTGGCACAGCGGCTGCTGGCGGGCCCGGGAGCGGCGCGGCCCGGCGGTGCAGCGGGGCCGGAGCTCCCCGCGCTACTGAACAACCGGGCCCGGGGCGCTGCCGCGCTGGACTGAGCCGACTGCCCCGGGCGCTGCCGTGCCCGGGGTGAGCCGACCGCCCGGGTAAGGGCTCGGGGGACCTGCCCGATAGCGACCTGGGTCACCCTGTTCGTGCCTGGGCGGGCGGCGGCGGCGACTTCGCGACAGACTTGGGCGGTGAGCACAGCGATCCGCGCGTCGTCGATCCTGCCCGGCCGCCGGGAGGACATCGAGCTGCACACCGCCGACGGTCTGCGGCTGGTCGGTGAGCTGGCCCTGCCGGCCGACCGGCCGCCGGTGGCCACCCTGGTCTGCCTGCACCCGCTACCGACCCACGGCGGAATGATGGACAGCCACGTGTTCCGCAAGGCGGCCTGGCGGTTGCCCGCGCTGGCCGACCTGGCGGTGCTGCGGTTCAACACCCGGGGCACCAGCAGCGTGCGCGGCACCAGCGAGGGAGCCTTCGACGGCGCGGTGGGCGAGCGGTACGACGTGGCCGCCGCCATCGAGTACGCGGAGTTCGCCGAGCTGCCCAACATCTGGCTCGTCGGCTGGTCGTTCGGCACCGACCTGGCGCTGAAGTACGGCTGCGACCCGACGATCGCCGGGGCGATCCTGCTCTCCCCGCCGCTGCGCTTCTCCGCCCCCGACGACCTGGCGACCTGGGCCAACTCGGGTCGGCCGCTGGTGGCACTGGTGCCGGAGTTCGACGACTACCTGCGCCCCACCGAGGCACGGGAGCGGTTCGCAGCCGTGCCACAGGCCGAGGTGGTCGGGGTGCCGGGCGCCAAGCACCTGTGGGTGGGCGACGCGGAGACGGTGCTCGACGAGATCGTCCGGCGGGTCAACCCGGCCGTCGAGGTGCCGCTTCCGACAACCTGGGACGGCCCGATGGAGTCCGGCGACGTCAGCGCGTACGCCGACCGGACGGTGGCCGCCTTCGCCGACACGCCCGTGCCCGGCCCGGCCGCCACCAAGGCGGACTGACCAGAGGGCCCGCAGCCCGGCCGCCGCTCAGGGGGCTGACGCTCAGCGGCGCTCCTGGCGGGGCAGCACCACCTCGCGCAGGATCAGTTGCAGCGCGGCCACCGTGGGGATGGCGATCAGCGCGCCCACCACACCCAGCAGCGCCACTCCGAGCAGCGCGGCCAGCAGGGCGGCCACCTCGTTGACCTCCACCGAACGCCGCATCACCTTCGGGTAGATGAGGTAGTTCTCCACCTGCTGGTAGATGAGGAAGAAGACCGCGCAGGCGATGCCGGTGGGCAGGTCGGCTGCGAAGCCGACCAGGCTCACGATCACCGCGCCCAGGGTGGCGCCGATCTGCGGGATCAGGTCGGTCACCGCGACCACCACGGCCAGCGCGAACGGGTACGGCAGGTCGACGATCAGCGCGAAGACGAAGGTGGTGGCGCCGGCCAGCACCGCGATGCTCAGCGCGCCGACCATGTACGAGCCCACCTTGGCCAGGATCTCGTCGCCGATCAGCTGCACCCGCTGCCGCCGCGACCGGGGCACCAACGAGTAGCTCAGCGAGCGCAGCTTGTCGAAGTACGCCAGGAAGTAGATGGTCAGCACCAGCACGGTCAGCGTCCGGAACACCGTGCCGAAGATCAGTTGTGCGCCGCCCAGCACCCCGCCGAGCGCCCGTCCGACCGTCTCCGCGTTGGCCGCGCCCTGCACCCGTTCCACCACGTCGTACCGCTCCACCAGGTCATTGACCGTCGGGTTGCGGCGCAACTCGTCGAGCAGGCTCGGGATCTGGTCGATGAACTGCCCCGACTGCGTGATGATCGGTGGGACCAGCGCCACGATGCCGCCGCAGAGCAGCAGCACCACCGTCAGGGCTACCGCCGCCACCGCCAGGCCGTGCGGCACACCCCAGCGGCGCAGTCGGACCACCGCCGGGTTGAGGCCGACCGCGAGGAAGAGCGCGATCACCACCAGCACGAGGATGCCGCCGGCATTGCGAATCCCCAGATAGAGGGTGTACGCCAGCAGCACGCCCAGCGCACCGGTGAAGCCGAGCAGGAAGCTGCTGCGGCGCAGTGGCCGCCCGGGTGTGCCGAACTTCCCGGACGGGACCGCCGGCGGCTCGTCCAGGTCGACCCCCGGGACGGGTACCGGCACCGGCGGCGGAGCCTCGGTCGACGGTGGCGTCTCGGCCGGCGGTGGTGTCTCGGTCGACGGTGGCGTCTCGGCCGGCGGTGGTGTCTCGGTCGACGGTGGCGTCTCGGCCGGCGGTGGTGTCTCGGTCGACGGTGGCGTCTCAGCCGGCGATGGTGTCTCAGCCGACGGTGGCGTCTTCGGCGGCCGGGGACCGGCGGGCATGTCCGCGTCGTCGCCGGACGGGTCGTGCTGCGGCATCAGAACCTCCCCGCTCAGGCAGTCGGACGACGGGCGGCGGCCACGAACGCCCGCCACGCGGCCGGCACGAGCACCAACAGCGGGCCGGACGGATCCTTACTGTCCCGCACTCCCACCATCCCGGGCAGGTTGTCCGCCACCTCGACGCACTCACTGTTGCCGCTGCGAGTGGAGGTGCGCCAAACTGCGCCGGTCAGGTCCATGAGGTCACAACTTCCTTCATCAGTTCCATCGACTGGCGGCGAGACGAGCGTTTCTGATCATCTCCCAGCGCGCCAGCAGCGTAGCCACCTCATGGTCGCCATCGACCACGAGACCGTCAATCTGATGCACCATGTGCCCCACCCAACCACCGTCGCCGCCTCGGGCCAGATTGAACGGTCCGGAAAGGCCGACGTGCAGCCCGGTCTCGGCCGCACCCCGCCGACCCGCAGATCTTGGACACTTTTCGTCACGCCATGACGGAAACTGTCCAAGATCTGGTGGTGGGGCGGCGCTCAGGGGCGAAAGCTGTCCGGATGCTGCCCGCCGACGACGCCGACGCACTCGACTGGCTCGCCTTCGAGCAGGCGGGCGTGCTGACGACCGCGCAGGTCGCCCGGTTGCTCAGCGAGGCGCGGGTGCGGGGCCGGATCCGCTCCGGTCGGTGGCGGTCGATCTGCCGAGGGATCCTGCTGGCCGGCAACGGTCGACTCACCCGCGACCAGCAACTCTGGGTGGCGGTGCTGGCGGCCGGGCCGGGGGCGGTGCTGGCCGGGGTGTCCGCCGCCGCCGAAGCCGGGGTACGGGGGCTGCGACGCGAACCCCTGCACGTGCTGGTGCCGGCGGCCCGCCGTGCCGCGCGGACCACTCTGCGTCGACTTCCGATCGACATGCCCGCCGTCCTGGTCCACCGCACGACTGTCCTCCCCGAGGCTCATCTCCAACGGGCCCGCCCACCGCGCACCACGACGGCGCGGGCCCTTGTGGACGCGGCGGGCTGGGCGGCCGGGGTGGACGAGGCGCAGTCGGTGCTGGCCGCCGGTTGCCAGCAACGCCGGGTGCTGCCCGAGGAGTTGCGGGCTGTGCTCGACGTCCTCCCTCGGGCCCCCCGTCGGCGGCTGATCGGGCAAACCATCAGCGACATCGCGGGCGGTGCCCAGGCGCTCTCGGAGATCGACTTCCTGCGGCTGTGCCGCAGACATCGGCTGCCCGCCCCGGATCTGCAGGAACACCGGGTCGACGCGGCCGGTCGGAACCGCTGGCTGGACGCGTACTGGCGGGAGTGGCGGGTGCAGGTGGAGATCGACGGCGCGCACCACATGGATGCCAAGCAGTGGGCTGCCGACATGCGTCGGCAGAACGACGTCTGGACCAGCGGCGACCGGATTCTGCGCTTCCCGGCCTGGCTGGTCCGCGCTCGCCCGGACGAGGTGGCCGACACCGTCCGCCGCGCCCTCGTCGCAGCCGGCTGGACCCCCACCGTGCCCCTACGTCACCCGGCGCAGAAGTGAATCTTGGACACTTTCCGTCAGCCGATGACGGAAAGTGTCCAAGATCTGGAAGCTTCGACGGGTGGGTGCCCGTCACTCCTTCTCGATGGTGACCTTGCTGGGCTTGGCGCTGCGCTCGTCGGTGGTCGGCTTGGTGGGTCGCTTGCCGTTCTCACCGGTGCTAGTGATCTTGGTGGGTTTGGCGCCCCGACCACCCTCGCCCGGTACGGCGGCCACTGTCGGCTCCCCGTCCACCCCGGCGCTCGCCGTGCCACCATCCACAGTGGTCACCGGCTCGGCCACCGGCCGCGTCGTGGACTGCCCGGACTCGTCCGCGGCGGCGTTCACCGGCTGCCTGGTGTCGGCGGGCTCCGTCTTCAGCCCGGTGCCCGCGCCCGACCCGGTGCCCGCGCCCGACCCGGTGCCCGCGCCCGACCCGGTGTCCGCGCCCGACCCGGGGGCCGCGCCGGCGGTAACGCTCGCGCCGTCGTCCCCACCAACGGGTACGCCTTCGCTCGCGTTGGCGTTTCCGGTCGGCGCGGTCGGGCCGTCGATCGGACCGGCGACACTCTGCAACCGCAGCTCGGACATCTGACGCTGGAGCTCGTCGGACTCCTGCCGGGCCTTCCAGGTCTCCTGCCGCAGATCCGCCAACTGCTGCTGGGCCTGGGCGATCTCCAACATCACCTGGGCCAACTGCTGACGACCCGCCGCAGACTCCTGCTGGGTCGCCGCCAGGTGCTGCTGGGTGGTGGCCAGGTGCTGCTGCGTGGTGGCCGCGTACTCCTCGAACTGCCGCCGGGACGCAGCGACATGCTCGTCGGCCTTGCGGCGCTTGTCGCTGGCCTCGGCCTCGGCCCGGCTCAGTAGCTCGGCGGCCTCCGCCTCGGAGCGCTGGCGCAGCCCCGCCGCGTCCTGCTCGGCCGCCTGCCGGATACCGGCCGCGCCCTGCTCGATCTCGTTCTTGCGAGCCGTGTACTCGGTCTCCAGCTCGTTCTTCCGGGTGGAGTATTCGGTTTCCAGCTCGTCCCGGCGGGTGGTGAACCCGGTCTCCAGCTCCTGCTGACGGCTGGCGAGCCCGGTCTCCAGCTCCTGCTGGCGCGACGCGTGGTGCTTGTCCAACTCGTCGCGGCGCTTGGCGAACTCCTGCTCGGCCGCGGACCGTCGCTGCGCCAACTCCCGATCGGCCGCCTCCCGACGGGAGTTGACCTCCTGCTCCACCCCGGCCCGCCACGCGCCCAGCTCCTGCTGGGTCTGCGCGCGGGTGTGCTGCACGTACGCCTCGGTCTCGGTGCGCATTCGCTGTACGTACGCCTCGGTCTCGGCGCGGCTGCGCTTCGCCGATTCGGTGGCCTGCGTCGTCAGCCGCTCGGCCTCCTGCTGCGCTTTGGCGCGGGTGGCCCGACCGGCCATCGACGCGTCGTCGATGATCTGCTTGGCCTCCTGCTGCGCCTTGGCGTGGGTGGCCCGTCCCGCTTCGGTCGCGGTGTCGGTGAGCCGCTTGGCCTCCTGGAGCGCCTTGGCGTGCACCTCCTTGGCGGCGTCGCGCAGATCGCTGGCCTCCTGCCGGGCGTTGGCCAGCGTCTCGCGGGCCGTCTCGCGCAGCTTGGTGGCCTCCTGCTGGGCCCGAGTGTGGATCTCCTTGGCGGAGTCCCGCAGTTGGGTGGCCTCCTGCTGGGCCTTCGCCAGAGCGTCCTGGGCGGCCTTGCGCAACTGCGCCGACTCGTCCTTTGCCGACCGCAGGGCGGCGTCCGCCTCGGCGCGCTGTGCGGCGCTGTGCCGCTCCTCCTCCGCCCGTCGGGCGGCGAGGGCGAGTTCGAAGTCCTTCAGTGCCCGGTCGGCCTGCTCGCGGGCCTCCTCGATGATGTGCTCGGCAGCGGCCCTCCGGGCCTCGATCTCGCCGTTCGCATCGCCGAGGATCTCCTCCGCCTGCTCCTCGGCGAGAGCGAGGATCGACTCGACCCGTGGGCCGAGGTGCCGGAACGACGCCCGGTCGACCACGTTCATCTGCTTGCGCACCTGGGTCAGGTCGCGCTGGAGAACCTCGACCTGGCCGGCGAGCTTGTGGATCTGTGTGTACGCCTGTTCCCGTTCGGAGGCGAGGGTCGCGATCTCGTGCTCAGCACGTGCGACATAACGGTCGACCTGTTTCTTCTCGTACCCCCGCAGAGCGGACTCGAAGCTGGGCTCCGTCGTCACGTCCCCGCCGAGAGCGAACAGTTCCTCGCCGTGCGACATGCCCCCATCCTCACACGCAACGGGCCCTGCTGGGGCGATACGGACGGGCCATGTGGGAGCTACTTCACTCCGTCGCGGCCAGCGGATACCACGGGTGAGGAAACGCATACGGCGCGAGGCGGCACCGGTTACCCGGTGTCACCTCGCGCCGTCGATGCCCCTACCTGACGCCTCGCGTCAGCCGGCGGTCTCCGCGGGCACCCGCTCCTGACCACCATCGGTCTTCTTTGCTGCTTCCGGCTTGGCAGCCGGAGCGGCCTGCGCCGGCATTCCCGGAACGATGCCGGCGAGACCGGAGAGCATCTGACCCAGCTGCGACGTGACAGCGTCCTTCTGCCGGGTGAGGTCCTCGACCTCGCGGCGGGCGGCCTGCGTGGTCAGCTCCGCCTCGGTGCGGGCCTCGGTGAGCAGGCGCTGCGACTCGGCCTTCGCCTCGTTGAGGGTCTTCTCCGAGTGGGCCTTGGCCTTGTCGACGGTCTCGGCCGCGTTGCGCTCCGACTCGACCCGCCGCGCCTCGGCGCGCTGCTCGATCTCCTTGGCCCGCTCCTGCGCGGCCCGGGCACGCTGCTCGGCCTCGCTGACCATCTTCTGGGTCTGCGCGACCTGGGCGGCGTGCCGCTCGGACTCCTCGCGCTCGGCCTTCTCCCGCCGCTCGGCCAACTGGAGCTCCAGGGCCTGCAGGTCCTTGTCGCGCTTGTCCCGCGCGTCGGTGAGCAGCTTGGTCGCCTCGGCGCGCTTCTCCTCAGCCTCGCGGGCGGCCTTCGCCCGCTGCTGGGTGATCTCCCGCTCGGCGGTGGCACGCAGGGTGGCGACCTCCCGCTCGACTGTCGACTTCAGCTCGGCCACCTCGTGCGCGGTGACCGTACGCAGCTGCTTGGTCTCCCGGTCGGCGTCGGCGCGCAGCGTGTCGGCCTCGCGGCGAGCCTGCACCCGGACCTCGGCGGCCTCGCGCTCGGCGGCCGTGCGCAGGTTGCCCGCCTCGCGCTCGGCGCTCGCCTTCATGGCGGCGGCCTCGGCGCGGGCCTTGTCGGTGATCTCGCGGGCCTCGAGGCGGGCGGCGGAGAGGATGCCCTCCGACTCGCGCTTGGCCTCGTTGCGGTGGTCGTTCGCCTGCTCCTCGGCGAGCCGCAGGATCTGCTCGACGCGCGTGCCGAGCCCGGAGAGGGTGGGTCGGCTGTTCTCTTCGAGCTGCTTGTTCGTGTCGGTGAGCTTCTGCTCCAGCGCACTCATGCGCTGCTCGGCCTGGCGGAGCCGACGCTGGGCGTCGTTCATCCGCTGCTCGGCCTCGGCACGGGCCTGCTCGGACTGGGTCAGCGCGGCGGTCATCCGGCCGAGGAAGTCGTCGACCTGATGGGTGTTGTATCCGCGCAGGCCAACGGTGAAATCTGGCTGCGAGTTCGCGTTATCGAAGAACGCGAGAGGGGAGGACTGCTGCTGGGGCATTGGGACATACTGGCAGACGCCCCAGGGTGCTTCGCAAGAGCGGTGCGAAGCTTTCGTGCCCTCTTTACATGGTCAACACTCGCGATCGGCGAGGTTGGACCAATCGGCGATCTTGGCAGGTCCCGGCCTGTCGGACGCCACGCAGCGTGACGCGGAAAAGGGCCCCGGGGTTACCCCGAGGCCCTTTGTTCGATCCGGGTGACTTATCCGCTAATGGGGGCGGAAGAACAATGAGCGATCAGCGCAATGGTCATCCGGCGTTCCACCGTCCGGCCGGGACCGCCCCGGCGCTCCGGATGCCGGGAGGTCAGTGACCCCGGAACCGGTTGATCGCGTCCTCGTGCCGGGCCCGCAACTCTCCGTCACGAACGCCCAGCCCGTCAGTGGGTGCGAGGCAGCGCACGCCCACCTTGCCCTGGTGGGCGTTGCGGTGCACCTCGTACGCGGCCTGGCCGGTCTGCTCCAGCGGATAGGTGCGGGACACCGTCGGGTGCACCTTGCCGAGCGCGACCAGGCGGTTGGCCTGCCACGCCTCGTGGTAGTTGGCGAAGTGGCTGCCCACGATCCGCTTGAGGTGCATCCACAGGTAGCGGTTGTCGTACTGGTGCAGGAAGCCGCTCGTGGAGGCGCAGGTGACGATGGTTCCACCGCGTCGGGCCACGTAGACGCTGGCGCCGAACGTCTCCCGGCCCGGGTGCTCGAACACGATGTCCGGGTCCTCGCCGCCGGTCAGCTCGCGAATCCGTTCGCCGAAGCGCCGCCACTCGTCCGGGTCCTGGGTCTCCTCGTCCTTCCAGAAGCGGAAGCCCTCCGCGGCCCGGTCGATGACCAGATCCGCGCCCATCCGGCGGCACAGCTCGGCCTTCTCCGGCGAGGACACCACGCAGACCGGAATCGCGCCGCCGTTGAGCGCCATCTGGGTGGCGTACCCACCGAGGCCGCCGGAGGCGCCCCAGATCAGCACCACGTCACCCTGCTTCATGTTGGCGCCGTGGTGCGAGACGAGCTGCCGGTACGCGGTGGAGTTGACCAGCCCGGGACTGGCCGCCTCCTCCCAGCTCAGGTGTCGCGGCTTGGGCATCAGCTGGTTGGCCTTGACCACCGCCAGCTCGGCCAGCCCGCCGAAGTTGGTCTCGAACCCCCAGATCCGCTGCTGCGGGTCGAGCATCGTGTCGTCGTGCCCGGCCGCGTCCTCCAACTCGACCGAGAGGCAGTGCGCGACCACCTCGTCGCCGGCGGTCCAGCGGGTCACCCCGGGGCCGGTGCGCAGCACCACGCCCGCCGCGTCCGAGCCGACCACGTGGTACGGCAGGTCGTGCCGACGGGTCAGCTCGGAGACCCGGCCGTAGCGCTCCAGGAACTTGAAGGTGCTCACCGGCTCGAAGATGCTGGTCCACACCGTGTTGTAGTTGATCGCGCTGGCCATCACCGCTATCAGCGCCTCGCCCGGGGCCAGCTCCGGCGTCGGCACCTCCTGCACGTGCAGCGCCTTGCGCGGGTCCTTGTCCCGAGTGGCCATGCCGTCGAACATCCGGGACTCCTCGGCGCGGACCACCACGCCCCGGTAGCTCTCCGGTACGGGCAGCCCGGCGACGCCGGCGAGTTCGCGGTCCGGATCGTTCGATTCCTCCGCCGCCATGATCGCTTCGAGGATGTCCTGCACGGTGACCTCCGGTTCTTCCGCACCCGCACGGGCCCGGGTGCTGCCATCGTCGGCGCCGGTGGGCACGACCGCCATGTCGGCATTCGACACATCCGGCACCGGTCGCGCTCCTGTGGGGCCGGACGTTACTGAACGGTAGCTAGGCCGGGAAGTCCTCTGTGAAAAACTGCATCCGCCGATGCGTGAAGGTGTCCAGCCACCCCGCCAACCGCGCACTGACGTGCGCGCGCCTCGGCCTCCAACGCTCGCCACCCCTCGTTGATCAAGAGCCTTTCGGTCATCTGCGCGGGGCGGGATGACGCAAACCTCTTGATCAACAGGGGTGGGGTGGGTCAGTGGGGAGTGGGGGCGGGTTGGACCAGTTCTACGAGGACGCCGCCGGCGTCCTTGGGGTGCACGAAGTTGATCCGGCTGTCGGCGGTGCCACGCCTCGGAGTCGCGTAGAGCAGGCGCATGCCACGCTCGCGTAGCGCCGCGCAGGCCGCGTCGATGTCCACGACCGTGTACGCGACCTGCTGCACGCCCGGCCCGTTGCGATCCAGGAACTTCGCGATAGTCGACTCCGGGGTGAGCGGGGCGAGCAACTGCACGCAGCCGCCCTCGGTGGTCGGTCCGACGGCCAGCATCGCTTCCCGGACGCCCTGCTCGGTGTTGGTCTCCACGTGCACGCAGCGCATCCCGAACGTCCGCTGGTAGAAGTCGATCGCGGCGTCCAGGTCGGCCACGGCGATGCCGACGTGGTCAATCTTGCGAAGCCCGATGTCTGTGACGTAGTCCGCACCGGGCTCGACGGGGGAGTTCTCTGCCATGGCGCTAGTCTGGCCGAACAATCGTTAAGGCGTACAGCTCGGCACCCCTTCGGAGGCAGGCATGGCTTCGGTGATCGTCAGCGGCGCGCGGACCCCGATGGGCCGGCTGCTGGGCAACCTCAAGGACCTCCCGGCCACGAAGCTCGGCGGGATCGCCATCAAGGCCGCGCTGGAGCGTGCCGGCGTCAGCCCGGACCAGGTCCAGTACGTGATCATGGGGCAGGTGTTGCAGGCCGGCACCGGTCAGATCCCGGCTCGGCAGGCGGCGGTCGAGGCCGGTGTGCCGATGTCCGTGCCGGCGCTGACCATCAACAAGGTCTGCCTCTCCGGCCTGGACGCGATCGCCCTCGCCGACCAGCTGATCCGCGCCGGTGAGTTCGACATCGTGGTGGCCGGCGGCATGGAGTCGATGACCAACGCCCCGCACCTGCTGATGGGCCAGCGCACCGGCTACAAGTACGGCGACGTGGTGGTCAAGGACCACATGGCACACGACGGGCTCAGCGACGCCTGGGACTGCTGCTCGATGGGCGAGTCCACCGAGCGGCTCGGCGCCAGGCACGGCATCTCCCGCGCGGAGCAGGACGCCTTCGCCGCCGCCAGCCACCAGCGGGCCGCCGCCGCCCAGAAGAACGGTCACTTCGCCGACGAGATCGCCCCGGTGGTCATCCCGCAGCGCAAGGGCGACCCCCTGGTGATCACCGAGGACGAGGGCATCCGTCCGGACACCACAGCCGAGTCGCTGGCCAAGCTGCGCCCCGCCTTCGCCAAGGACGGCACCATCACCGCCGGCAGCTCGTCGCCGATCTCCGACGGAGCGGCCGCGGTGCTCGTGATGAGCAAGGCCAAGGCCAAGGAGCTGGGGCTGACCTGGCTGGCCGAGATCGGTGCGCACGGCAACGTGGCGGGCCCGGACAACTCCCTGCACTCGCAGCCGTCCAACGCGATCAACCACGCCCTGAAGAAGGGTGGCCTGAGCGTTGCGGACCTGGACCTCATCGAGATCAACGAGGCGTTCGCGCAGGTTGGTGTCCAGTCCACCCGCGACCTCGGCATCAGCCCGGACAAGGTCAACGTCAACGGCGGCGCGATCGCGCTGGGGCACCCGATCGGCATGTCCGGCGCGCGTCTCGTCCTCACCCTCGCCCTGGAGCTGAAGCGGCGCGGCGGTGGCACCGGCGCGGCCGCGCTGTGTGGCGGCGGTGGCCAGGGCGACGCGCTGATCATCCACGTGCCGGGCAAGGCCGAGACGGACCAGTGAGCGAGACTGAGCACGTCCCGGCGGCGGGCACCACGTCGGTGCGCCGCAGCCGGGACGTACCGCTGCTGGTCGAACGGGCCCGCACGGGCGACCCCCGGGCGGTGGCTCGCCTGATTACGTTGGTGGAGAACGGTGACGCGCTGTTGCCGGAGATCGCCGCGGCGCTGGCGCCGTACGCCGGGCAGGCCCAGGTGGTCGGGCTGACCGGTTCGCCAGGGGTGGGCAAGTCGACCACCACCAACGAGCTGGTCCGCGCGCTGCGGGCGCGCGGGCACCGGGTGGGCGTGCTGGCGGTCGACCCGTCCAGCCCGTTCACCGGCGGAGCGATCCTCGGTGACCGGGTGCGGATGCAGGACCACGCCACGGATCCGGGCGTCTACATCCGGTCGATGTCCAGCCGGGGGCACCTCGGCGGGCTGGCCGCGGCCACACCGCAGGCGGTTAGGGTGCTGGAGGGCGCCGGCTGCGACGTGGTGCTGGTGGAGACCGTCGGCGTCGGGCAGGCCGAGGTGGAGGTCGCCTCGCTCGCCGACACGACGCTGGTGCTGCTCGCACCCGGGATGGGCGACGCGATCCAGGCGGTCAAGGCCGGCATCCTGGAGATCGCCGACGTGTTCGTGGTCAACAAGGCGGACCGGGACGGCGTCGACGCCACCGTCCGGGACATCCAGGGCATGATCGCGCTCGGCGAGCGCGGGCCGGGGCAGTGGCGGCCCCAGGTGGTCCGGTCCGTCGCCGCGCGGGGCGAGGGTATCGACGACATCGCCGCCGCCATCGACAAGCACCGGGGCTGGCTGGTCGAGCACGGCGAGCTGCGCCGCCGCCAGGAGACGCGGGCCGCCGCCGAGATCGAGGCGATCGCGCTCGGCACCCTCCGCGCCCGGATCGGCTCACTTCGCGACGGTACGGAGTTGGCCACTCTCGCCACCAGGGTCGCCGCGGGCGCGACCGACCCGTACACGGCGGCGGACGAACTGCTCGCTCAGCTCTCCCGCTGACCCCGACGCCCCGCTGGCCGGCGCGTCCACCCTGGACGTGCCGTATCGGCGCGGTCCGACCTCTTTCGTGCGGCCGGTCGGAGCGTGGCTCCCGCCCACAAGCGAAGGTCGCTCTGGTTTTAGTAGGCTCGCGGCGCGTGGCCGGCAGCAAGCTGCCGCGAAACGGGCTGACGAGCCGGTCGGTCCACAGTGCACCGGGACCAGGGGAGATGTGATCATGACGGAAGCGGTGGAGAACGCCGGCGCAGCGCAGCCCGCGACGGGTGCGGCCCGGGGTGTCACGTCGGTTTCCGACGAGGTCGTGGAGAAGATCGCCGGAGCGGCCGCTCGCGCGGTGCCCGGTGTCGCCGATCTCGGCGGTGACGTGTCCCGCTTCTTCAACAGCGTCCTGGACAAGATCGGCCTGGACGAGGTGGGCGACGCCCGCCGGGGAGTCTCTGCCGACGTGAAGGGCAGCTCGGCCGTCATCAACGTGGTCCTGGTGATCGACGCCGGGCACGTCGTGGCGGACGTGACCGAGGCGGTGCGGGCCGCGGTGATCGAGGCGGTGGAGAAGTACGGCCTGACTGTCACCCAGGTCAACGTCACGGTGGACGACATCGAGCTGAACCAGCCAGGCGCGGCAGCCGGGGCCTGAGGCGTAGCTGCCCAACAACCTGACGGCTTACTCGGTGGTGTGAGGAGCAGGGAGCGACTGTGGACCTGGAAGCAACACAGAGGCTGACCAGGGCGTCGGTGCCGGCTGGTGGGACGACGCAGGTCGCCGACGAGGTGATCGAGAAGATCGCTGTCGCGGCGGCCCGCGCGGTGCCCGGCGTGGCCGACCTGGGCGGGGACGTCGCCCGGTTCTTCAACGCGGTTCTCGACCGAGTCGGACTGGAGCAGGTGGGTGACGCCCGGCGGGGTTGCTCGGCCCACGTCACCGAGGACGCCGCAGTGGTCAACCTGGTGTTGGTGATCCAGGCCGGTCGACAGGTGTCAGAGGTCACCGGTCAGGTGCGCGCTCGAGTGAGCGAGGCGGTCGAGGCGTTCGGGCTGCGGGTCGATGAGGTCAACATCCGGGTCGACGACATGGCGTTCGGCGAAACCCCCGCCACGCCTCCGGCCTGAGAGGTGCGCGGCGCGATCGACGCCGTGCCTGCTGTTACCCGCGGGTAGGGCGTGACTTAGCGATCGTTCAGGTAGGGGCCTTACACTCGACGTGCTGTCGAGGACCCGAGGAGGAGCCCTGCTCATGGACGCCGACGAGATCGACGCCGGACGGGCGCGCTGGCAGGCCCGGTACGACGCCGCGCGCAAGCGGGACGCGGACTTCACCACGCTCTCCGGCATGCCGGTGGAGCCGGTGTACGGCCCGCCGGAGGGCGCCACCTATCCGGGCTTCGAACGGATCGGATGGCCGGGCGAATATCCGTACACCCGGGGTTTGTATCCGACCGGCTACCGCGGTCGGACCTGGACCATTCGGCAGTTCGCCGGCTTCGGCAACGCCCAGCAGACGAACGAGCGCTACAAGATGATCCTCGGCGCCGGCGGCGGCGGGCTCTCGGTGGCGTTCGACATGCCGACGTTGATGGGCCGCGACTCGGACGACCCCCAGGCGCTCGGCGAGGTCGGCCACTGCGGCGTCGCCATCGACACCGCCACGGACATGCAGGCGCTCTTCGACGGCATCGACCTGGCCGGCGTCACCACCTCGATGACCATCTCCGGCCCGGCCGTGCCGGTGTTCTGCATGTACCTGGTCGCCGCCGAGCGGCAGGGCGCCGACCTGTCCAAGCTGGACGGCACCCTGCAGACCGACATCTTCAAGGAGTACATCGCGCAGAAGGAGTGGCTCTTCGACCCGGAGCCGCACCTGCGCCTGATCGGCGACCTGATGGAATACTGCGCCGCCGAGATCCCGCGCTACAAGCCGCTGTCGGTCTCCGGCTACCACATCCGCGAGGCCGGCTCGACTGCGGCGCAGGAGCTGGCGTACACCCTGGCGGACGGCTTCGGCTACGTCGAGCTGGGTCTCTCGCGTGGGCTGGACGTGAACGTCTTCGCGCCGGGGCTGAGCTTCTTCTTCGACTCGCACCTCGACTTCTTCGAGGAGATCGCCAAGTTCCGCGCCGCCCGCCGGATCTGGGCCCGCTGGCTGCGTGACGTCTACGGCGCGACCAGCGAGAAGGCACTGTGGCTGCGGTTCCACACGCAGACCGCCGGGGTGTCGCTGACCGCGCAGCAGCCGGTCAACAACGTCGTACGGACCGCCGTCGAGGCTCTCGCGGCGGTGCTCGGCGGCACGAACTCGCTGCACACCAACGCGCTGGACGAGACCCTGGCGCTGCCCACCGACGAGTCGGCCGAGATCGCCCTGCGTACCCAGCAGGTGTTGATGGAGGAGACCGGTGTGGTCAACGTTGCCGACCCGCTCGGCGGCTCCTGGTACGTCGAGGCGCTGACCGACAAGATCGAGGCCGAGGCGGAGGAGATCTTCGCCCGGATCCGGCAGCTCGGCGGAGACGGGCCGCACCAGATCGGCCCGATGACCTCGGGCATCCTGCGCGGCATCGAGGACGGCTGGTTCACCGGGCACATCGCCGAGTCGGCCTTCGTCTACCAGCAGGCCCTCGAAAAGGGCGACAAGAAGATCGTCGGGGTCAACTGCCACACCGGCACGGTCGCCAAGGAGCTGGAGATCCTGCGCATCTCGCACGAGGTGGAGCTGGAGCAGCGCCGGGTGCTCGCCGAGCGCAAGAGCGGGCGGGACGAGGAGGCGGTGCGCGCCGCTGTGACCCGGATGATCGCGGCGAGCCGTACCGACGAGAACATGATCCCCGCCATGCTCGACGCGGTGCGTGCCGAGGCCACGTTGGGCGAGATCTGCGACGCCCTGCGAGCCGAGTGGGGCACCTACCGGGAACCCGCCCGCTTCTAACCCCAGCCCTGAACCCCCACTCCCGTCGATCTTGCAGTTTCTGCGGTGCCATAAGGCATGAATGCGGCATAGCGGCGACAGAAAGTGCAAGATCGCGGGGGTGGAGCGTGGGGCGTGAGAGTTGCAACGTCGGGGTTGCGGGTGAGCTGAGAATCCGGGCTCACGTGCGAGACTAGGTAACCATGAGCGACCCACGGATCACCTCGTCGATCTTCACCCGCGGCGCGGTTGACCTCAGCACGCTGCGTGGCCCCGCACCAGCAAGTACCCGCCCCGGCACGCCCCCGCAGGGCGGCCCGTCCAACGGCGCCCCCGGCGCGCCCACCGCCGGCGGTGACACCGCCATCGTGGACGTCACCGAGGCGACAATCCAGTCCGACGTGCTCGAACGCTCGATGGCCACGCCCGTCGTCGTGTTCTTCGGCGCGGCCGGCTTCCCGGAGAGCGACGAGTTCGCCCCGGTCCTGGAGCGGCTGAACGCCGAGGGCGGCGGCACCTGGGTGCTGGCCCGGGTCGACGTGCAGGAAAATCCCCGAATCGCCCAGATGTTCCGGGTGCAGGGCATCCCCATGGTCTACGCGGTCGTCGGCGGCCAGCCGGTCGACGCCTTCTCCGGAGTCGTTCCCGAGGCTCAGCTGCGGCAGTGGATCCAGGCAGTGCTCAAGGCCGGCGGCGTGGCAGTCGCCGAGCCGGAGGACCCCCGCCTCGACGAGGCGGACGACGCGCTGATGAGCGGCGATCTGGACGCCGCCGAGCAGGCGTACCGGAAGATCCTCGCCGACGCCCCGGCGGACGCCGCGGCCACGGCGGGGCTGGCCCAGGTCGGAGTGGCCCGCCGGGTGGCCGGCGCCGACCCGTCCGCCGCGCTGGCCGCCGCCGAGAGCGCCCCCGACGACGTCGCCGCCCAGCTGCTGGCCGCCGACATCGAGGTGCTCAGCGGCCTGGCCGAGCAGGCGTACGCCCGGCTCGTCGGTCTGGTCCGGCGCACCGCCGGTGAGGACCGTGAGACGGTTCGCCAGCACCTGGTCTCGCTCTTCTCCATTGCCGGCCCGGACGATCCGGCGGTCGCCTCGGCGCGTCGGGCTCTGGCCAGCGCCCTGTTCTGAGTTCGTAGCACGCCAGCGCGGGCCGGCGGTGCGGCCGGCCCGCCCGACCACCCTGGACGGGGGGACACCTAGCGCCGGGTAGCCGTCCACGGAGCCCCGGCAAATCTCGGTCTACGGCCGCCGACGCCCACGTCGGTCCCGGGTTGCGCCAAGGCGCCCGGGGCGCTGCGCGACCACGACCTGCTGGCCCGGCTCCGCGCCCGCGACGCCGGCTGCGTCACCCCCGCCCGGTACGACCCGGGCGACTGGCGGCCCGGCGACGGGGTGTGCCACGCCCGGGAGATCGCCGACTACTCGTTGGCCCTCGCCGAGCGCATCGGCTCGATCATCGACAGGGGCGAGTTCCCGGTGGTGCTCGGCGGCGACTGCTCGGTGCTCCTCGGCTCGGCCCTGGCCATGCACCGCCTCGGCGAGGCCGTCGGCGGGCGGATCGGGCTGGTCTTCGTCGACGGGCACTCCGACTTCCGGCACCCCGGCAACGCCTCCTACGTCGGGGCCGCAGCCGGTGAGGACCTGGCTCTGGTCACCGGGCGAGGGCAGGCCGACCTGGCCGCGCTGGAGGGGCGCCGGCCCTACTTCCGTGACATCGACGTGGTGGTGCTCGGCATCCGGGCCCAGGACGAATACCGGCTCGACCTCCAGGCCGCCGGGATCACCACCCGACCGGTGCCGGCGCTGCGCGCCGAAGGCGCCGCCCGGACGGCCCAGTGGGCGCACGAGCAACTCGCCGACTGCGCGGGCTACTGGGTGCACATCGACGTGGACGTGCTCGACCCGGCGGTGATGCCCGCCGTGGACGCCCCCGACCCGGGTGGAATCGCCTTCGCCGAGTTGGAGATCCTGCTCGCCGGCCTGGTCGACACCCCGCACTGCCTCGGCGTGGAGCTGACCGTCTTCGACCCCGACTACGACCCGGACGGCTCGTACGCGGCCGAGATCGTCAACACAGTGGTCGCCGGTCTGGCGCCGGTGACCGCCCCGGAGGCAGTGCCGCCCCGACTGCTGGCGGCACGGCCGACGCCCTCCCCGCGGCGCAGCAACGGCCGGACCTCGACCGCCACCACCGATCGCTCCGACCGTGCCGAGCGGCTCGACCGTGCCGAGCGTCCCAACCGGGCCGAGCGGCTCGACGGGCTGGTTGTGCTTGACGGGCACGACGGCGTTGAGCGGGTTGCGAGGCATGAATTCCCCGCTGACATCGACCCTGCGGACATCGACCACGCCGATAGCGGGCCTGCTGCGCTCGGGTCCGCCGATGACGGCCCTGCCGACGTCGGTGTCCCCGGCGTCGGTCCGTCGGTGAGCGCGGTGCCGTACGACGTCCCTGTCGAGGGGGAGTCACCCGGCACTGGCGGGCGGGCCCACTCCGAGCCGTCGGGCGTCGCGGCCAGCATCGCGTCCCTGGTCGAGCGCGAACCGGTCGGCCCGCCGGCGTCGGCCGGTCCAGGTCTTCTCCGACGCACCACCCCGTCGACCCAGAACACGCCAGAGAGGCACGAGGCCGACACCGCCTGACCCGGCCCTCGGCCGCAGGGCCTTGATCGACTCGGTTTCAGGGAATCCGGGGTGTCCGAGTGGCTCGGACACCGCAGTTTCAGCGAAACCGAGTGGATCAAGGCCAGGCGCCGGGAGCCCGGCGGGCCCCCAGGTGTGGGGTCAGGTGGTGGGGAGAGCGCGGAGGAAACGCTCGGCCATGGGGACGGCCGAGGCGGTGCTGGCCCCGCCCTTCTCCACGAAGACGGCGAACGCCACGTCGCCCCGCCAGCCGACGAACCAGGCGTGGGTGTGCGCCGGGTTGTCGTCGTACTCGGCGGTGCCGGTCTTGCCGTAGACCTCGCCCGGCACGTCCTTGAGCGCGCTGCCGGTGCCGGCGGTGACCACCTCGCGCATCATCGTGCGCAGCGCCGCGACCGACTCCGGCTTGAGCTGCTCGCCCGCCGGGGCCGGCTTGGCCGGTGCCGGGTCGATCAGCAGCTTCGGCTGTTCGAAGCGGCCGCGGGCGACGGCGGCGGTGGCGCCGGCCATGGCGAGTGGGCTGACCAACGTGGTGCCCTGCCCGAACGACGCGGCGGCCTGCTCGGCGAGGCTGCCGCCCGTCGAGACCTTGCCGGTGAAGGCGTCCGTGCCGAGGTCCCACTGACCCTCCAGGCCCAGCGAACGACCGGCTGCGGCCAGCCCGTCGCCGCCGAGCTTCGGGGCCAGCGCGGCGAACGCCGTGTTGCAGGACTTGGCGAAGTCGGTGCGGAACGGCACCGAGCCGAGCTCGAAGTTGTCCGAGTTCTTGAAGGACCTGCCGTCCACGGTGAAGGTCTTCTTGCAGTCCACCGGCCCGTCCAGCGTGACCGCGCCCCGGTCCAGTAGGCCCAGCGTGCTGACCATCTTGAAAGTGGAGCCGGGAGGCACCTGGGCGTCGAAGGCCAGGTTCTGCCCGGCCGGACCGGGGCCGTTCGCGGCGGCGAGCACGGCGCCGTCGCTGATCCGGAGCGCCACCAGGGCGGAGCGGCGGGGCTCGGCGCGCAGTGCCCCGTCGGCCGCGTTCTGGACGGCGACGTCCAGCGTGGTCTTCAGCGCCTGCCCGGGCTGCGGCTCCCGGCGGAACAGCTCGGCGCCGGTGGGTTCGAGTTTGCCGCCCTCGGCCGGACGCTCGACCACCACGGTCAGCCCGGGGCCGCCGCGCAGTCGCTCGTCGTAGCGGCCCTGTAGACCGCCGTGCCCGACCAGGTCGCCGACGACGTACCGGTCAGGATGCGCGGCGAGGTCGTCGGCCTGCGCCGGGTCGACGGTGCCGAGCAGCGCACGGGCGAACTCGCGGGTGGGCGCCAGGTCGAGCTTGTCAGTGACGAACTTCGTGCCGGGCAGGTCGTAGATCCGGGGCTTGATCTGCCGGTACGCCTCCTCGCGCAGCGACACCACCTCGACGAAGGCACCCGGCTCGGCCTTGGCCACCCTCTCGGGCAGATCGGCCAGGTCGACGCCGGGAACCAGAGCCGGGCGAATGGCCTTGAACGCCGCGTCGAGGTCCTTGACGAGCTTTTTCAGGTCGGCGACCCCGTTGGGCTGCACACCCACCCGAACCACGGTGCGCGGGGTCACGAGTGGCTTCCCGGCGTTGTCCAGCACGGCGGCGCGGGCACCGGCGTCGCGACGCAGCGCCAACCGGTCACCCTTGGTGAGCTGCTCGTGCACCACCGTCGGCTCCCAGATCACCTGCCACTGGTCGTCGTCGCCGTGGGCGAGCCGGACCTCCCTGTCGTACGCCCAGCGGGTCTGACCGGGCAGGGCCCACTCCACCTGGACGGTGGTGGTCGCGATGTCCTTCGTGATCTTCGGCTCGCCGCGACGCGTCAGCGTGGGCGGGGTGGCCGCCAGCTCACCGGAGAGCTCCTTGATCTCACGTGCGACGTCCGCCGACGGCAGTTTCGAGCCGAGCGGGTCGATCAGACCCACCGCCTGGAGGTCGCCGCTGCGCCAGCCCGCGAGGAAGGCGTCCACGGTGCGTTGCGGCCCGTCGTCACCGGAACAACCGACGAGGACACCCGCCGCGAGCAGCGCCGTGGTGAGGCCGGCGGCGAGCCGGCGGGCGGGGTTCGGCCGGTGGGGCCGGGGGTACGACAAGGGCATGAAGCTGGTCCTTCCGATCTCGGACTGCCCTCGCACGGTAGTACGGGAACGCCGTCCCCAACGTCCCGCAGGTGCTCGGCCGCGCTCAAAGACGAGCCCTACCCGTGTGATGAACATCGCGTGGCGGGGTATCCCGCAGCCGGCCAACCTCGGACCCGCAACGGGTGAAAGGACAAAGTCCCGATCCGGACGTCTGGCCAGTGGTCCGCCGACGAAGGCGCACAACGGCAGGGCCTAGGCTGGGCGGCAGAGTGACCCACAACGCGGTGGGTCGAGGGGAGTGGCACCGATGGACCGGCGTCCGGCGATCAAACCGGAACCCGACCTCCGGCAGGATGACTCCGGCCGGGACGATGACAGCTTCGATTCGGCGACCGACGGGGACGGCTACGGCCGACTCGACACGGGAGTCACCGGGCTGACCGGGTCGAGCATCGACACCATCTACGATCTGGGTCTGCCAGCCGAGGCGCTGGCCGACGACGTGGAGGACGCCGAGCTCGACGAACCCGTTCCCAACGCGGAGCGCCTGGTGGCCCAGGCCGTCGCGCTCGCCGGGGACGACCACGACGCGGCGACACTTGTCGGCCGTTTCTGGCGGTTCGCCCCGGACGAGGAGCTGGTCGGCTTCACGGCGGAAGAGATGCTCGACGCGGCCCGGGCGCACCGGGATCTCGCCCAGCAGCGGGTGCCGGGCGAGTTGAAGCTGCGGATCCACGAACCGCACGCCGACCAGCACCACACGGTCGTCGAGATCGTCACCGACGACATGCCGTTCCTGGTCGACTCGGTGACGGCGTTGCTCAACTCGTACCACCTCGACGTGCACCTGCTGGTGCACCCGTTGGTGGTGGTGCGGCGGGAGCCGCTGGGCCGGCTCACCGAGGTCTCCGCGGATGTGGAACCGGACGACGCGATCGCCGGCGACATCATCGAGAGCTGGATGCGGATCGAGATCGACCCGGTCCGGGACGCGGCCGAACGGGACCGGTTGCGCCGCGAGTTGCAGCGGGTGCTCACCGACGTGCGGGAGGCGGTCGAGGACTGGCCGAAGATGCGTCAGCGTGCCCTCGCACTCGCCGACGAGTTGGCGTCCGCCCGTACCTCCGACAACCGCCCACCGGTACCGGAGAAGGACATCACCGACTCGGTGGAGCTGTTGCGGTGGCTCGCCCAGGACCACTTCACCTTCCTCGGCTACCGCGAGTACCGGTTGGTGGACGCCGACGGCGGCGACGCCGCCGACCCGGTCGACGGCAAGGCGTTGGAGGCGGTGCTCGGCACCGGTCTGGGCATCCTGCGCTCCGATTCACCGGATGCGCGGTCGCTGTCCTCGATGACGCCCGAGGCGCACGAGAAGGTGCTGGAGAAGCGCCTTTTGATCATCACCAAGGCGAACTCCCGGGCCACCGTGCACCGCTCGGCGTACCTGGACTACATCGGCTTCAAGATCTTCAACTCCGCCGGTGACGTGATCGGTGAGCGGCGCTTCCTGGGGCTGTTCTCGACGGCCGCCTACCGGACCAGCGTCCGCGAGCTGCCTGTGGTACGCCGCAAGGTGGCCGAGGTGCTGGACCGCTCCGGTCTGAGCCAGCGCAGCCACTCGGGCAAGGATCTGATCCAGATCCTGGAGACCTACCCGCGCGACGAGCTGTTCCAGATCAAGACCGACGACCTGTACCACGCGGTGGTCGGCGTGCTGCGGATGGCCGGCCGCCGGCAACTGCGGGTGTTCCTGCGTCGGGACGCGTACGGGCGGTTCATCTCCTGCCTGATCTACCTTCCCCGGGACCGGTTCACCACCCAGAACCGGCTGCGCATGCAGGACATCCTGCTGCGTGAGCTGAACGGTGTCGGGGTGGACTACACGACCCGGGTCACCGAGTCGATGCTGGCTCGGGTGCACTTCATCGTCCGTACCGACCCGACGCGGCCACCCGGCGACATCGACGCCGACCTGCTCGCCGAGGAGTTGGCCGACGCCACCCGACTGTGGGACGACGACTACCGATTGGTGCTGGAGCGCAAGCTCGGCGACGAGCAGGCCAAGCACCTGTTCACCCGGTACGCCGACGCCTTCCCGGAGGGCTACAAGGACGGGCACACGCCGTACGAGGCGATGAAGGACCTGGCGAAGCTGGAGCTGCTGGAGGAGCCCGGCCAGCTGGAGATGCACCTGTTCCGCAAGCAGTTGGCGCCGCGGCCGGGCACCCGGGTGCCGGGAGCCGACCTGGCCGAGGCGATGGACGTCCGGTTCAAGGTCTACCGGTACGGCGAGCCGATGATGCTCTCCGCCGTACTGCCGGTCCTGCACTCGCTCGGCGTACGGGTGGTCGACGAGCACCCGTACGAGGTGGACCGGATCGACGGTCGGGTCTACCTGTACGACTTCGGCCTCATGCTGCCCGAGGGGCATCACGAGCTGGCCGAGGTGCGCCCGCACGTGGAGAACGCCTTCGCGGCCGCCTGGCGCGGCGAGGCCGAGGTGGACCGGTTCAACGAGCTGGTGCTGCGCGGCGGGCTGACCTGGCGGCAGGTGGTGGTGCTGCGGGCGTACGCGAAGTACCTGCGGCAGGCCGGCACGGTCTTCTCGCAGGACTACATGGAGCAGACCTTCATCGCGTACCCGAAGATCGCCGCGTTGCTGGTGGAGCTCTTCGAGACCCGGTTCGCGCCCGGCGAGTTGAGCGCCGAGCAGCGCCAGCAGCGCAGCGGTGAGCTGGTGGAGACGATCCGGGGCGCGCTGGACGACGTGGCGAGCCTGGACCAGGACCGGATCCTGCGCTCGTACCTGACGCTGATCGAGGCGACCCTGCGGACCAGCTTCTACCAGAAGCGCGCCGACGGGCGGCCGAAGGCGTACGTGGCGTTCAAGCTCGACCCGCAGGCCATTCCGGACCTGCCCGCGCCGCGACCGAAGTTCGAGATCTTCGTCTACTCGCCGCGGTTCGAGGGTGTGCATCTGCGGTTCGGGCCGGTGGCCCGGGGCGGGTTGCGGTGGTCCGACCGTCGGGAGGACTTCCGGACCGAGGTGCTGGGCCTGGTCAAGGCGCAGATGGTGAAGAACACCGTGATCGTGCCGGTCGGCGCCAAGGGCGGCTTCGTGTTGAAGCAAAAGCCGGGCGACCGGGACGAGGCGGTCGCCTGCTACCAGGAGTTCGTCGGCGCGATGCTGGACGTCACCGACAACATCGTCAGCGGGCAGATCGTGCCGCCCGAGGACGTGGTCCGGCACGACAGCGACGATCCGTACCTGGTCGTGGCGGCCGACAAGGGCACCGCGACGTTCTCCGACATCGCCAACGAGATCTCCAAGGCCCACAACTTCTGGATGGGCGACGCGTTCGCGTCCGGCGGATCCGCCGGCTACGACCACAAGAAGATGGGCATCACCGCCCGGGGCGCCTGGGAGTCGGTCAAGCGGCACTTCCGTGAGCTGGGTCTGGACACCCAGGCCCAGGACTTCACTGTGGTCGGCGTCGGCGACATGTCCGGCGACGTGTTCGGAAACGGGATGCTGCTCTCCGAGCACATCCGGCTGGTGGCCGCCTTCGACCACCGGCACATCTTCCTCGACCCGGAGCCGGACGCCGCCACCTCGTACACGGAGCGTCGACGGCTGTTCGACCTGCCCCGCTCCTCCTGGGAGGATTACAACCCGGAGCTGATCTCGGCAGGTGGCGGCATCTTCCCGCGTACCGCGAAGTCCATCCCGATCACGCCGCAGGTCCGGGCGGCGATCGGCCTGGACGACGACGTCACGCAGCTGTCGCCGCAGGACCTGATGAAGGCGATCGTCACCGCTCCGGTGGACCTGTTCTGGAACGGCGGCATCGGCACCTACGTCAAGGCCTCCACCCAGACCAACGCCGAGGTGGGCGACAAGTCCAACGACGCGATCCGGGTGGACGGGCGGAGCCTGCGCTGCCGGGTGGCGGGCGAGGGCGGCAACCTGGGCTGGACCCAGCTCGGCCGGATCGAGTACGCGTTGACCGGTGGCCGGATCTACACGGACTTCATCGACAACGCGGCCGGGGTGGACACTTCCGACCACGAGGTGAACATCAAGATCCTGCTCAACACGGCGGTGGCCGATGGTGAGCTGACCATGGCCGACCGGGACGAGTTGCTGGCCGGGATGACCGACGAGGTCGCGGAGCTGGTGCTGCGCGACAACTACGACCAGGCTCGGGCGATCAACAACGCCCAGGCCCAGGCCGCCTCGCTGCTCCCGGTGCACCGTCGGATGATCAACGAGCTGGAGCGTTCGGGCGGATTGGACCGCGCGTTGGAGGCGCTGCCGCCGGACGAGGAACTGGCGGTCCGCAGCGAGTCCGGGCTGACCGCGCCGGAGTTCGCCGTGCTGCTCGCGTACGTGAAGATCGTCCTTGAGCGGGAGATCCTCACCGACGGGTTGGCCGACGAGGAGTGGACGACCGACGTCCTGGTCAACTACTTCCCGACGCCGATGCGCGAGCGGTTCGCCGACCGGATGGGCCGGCACCGGCTGCGCCGGGACATCGTCACCACGGTGCTGGTCAACGAGGCGATCAACCGGGGCGGCATCTCGTTCATCTTCCGGGTGGTCGAGGAGACGGCGGCCAGCGCGGCCGACGTGATCCGGGCGTACGTGGTGGTCAGCGAGGTGTTCGGCCTACGCGACCTGTGGGACGAGGTCGAGGCGCTGGACAACAAGGTGGCGCCGGAGCTACAGACCAGCGTCTACCTGGACACCCGTCGACTGCTCGACCGCGCGGTGCGGTGGTTGGTCTCCAACCGGCGCTCGCCGATCGACGTACCGGCCGAGATCGCCCGGCTGCGCGACGGGGTCACCCGGCTGCTGCCGGGGCTGGAAGAACTGTTCTACGGCAACGAGCGCCAGGGCATCGCCGCGCACATGGACTCGATGACCGAGCGTGGGCTACCCCGCGAGCTGGCGGAGCGGGCCACCCGGTTGATGTACAGCTTCGGTCTGATGGACGTGGTGGAGACCGCGAACGCCAGTGGGCGGGACGTCAGCGAGGTGGCCTCGGTCTACTTCGTGCTGTCCGACCTGTTCCGGGTGGACTCGCTGCTGTCGAAGATCTCCCTGTTGCCGCGGGAGGACCGCTGGCAGACCCTTGCGCGGATGGCGCTGCGGTACGACCTGTACGCCGCGCTCGCCGCGCTCACCGCGGAGGTGCTCGACTCCACCCCGGGCGACCTGCCGCCGCACGAGCGGGTGCAGCAGTGGGAGCAGTCGAACGCCACCTCCATCCACCGCGCCCGACGGGCGATGGGTGAGTTCGACGAGTCGCGGGCGGATCTCGCCGCCCTGTCGGTGCTGCTGCGCCAGATCCGCACCCTGGTGCGGACCTCCGCGGCAGCCTGAGTCAGGTACGCCGGACGCGGTCCGGCCGGTCGCGTCACCCCGACCGGCCGGACCGCGTTCGTTCGTCGTCGGTCAGGCCGCCAGGGTGGCGAAGACGACGATGTTGTCCGGGTAGCTCTTCGCGGCCTGATCGAACTGGCCGCCGCAGGTGACCACCCGCAGGCCGGGCCGGTCACTCGGTCCGTAGACCAACTCGGTGGGGAAGGCCGTCTTCGGGTACGACTTCACCGAGTCGACAGTGAAGGTGGCCGGCACCCCGTCGGCGCGGCGCACTGTGACGGTGTCGCCGGGGGTCAGAGCGCCGAGGTCGAAGAAGACGGCCGGGCCCAGCACCGCCGAGTCCACGTGCCCGACGATGACCGCGTTACCCGTCTCGCCCGGGCTCGCACCGGGCTCGTACCACCCGGCCTGGTCGGCCTTGTCCAGCGGAGGGACCTGGACGGTGCCGTCCGGGTTGGTGCCCAACGACATGATCGTCGCGTTGACGCCGATCCGGGGGATCTCGATGCTCGTCGGTGCCGACCGGGCCAACCCGACCGCCGACTGACCGACGGGCTGTCCGTCGACCGGCTGCCCGTCGACCGGAGGGGCATCGTCGGCGGTGCTCGCCGGCGCGGTCGGCTCGGGGCCCGCCTGGGCCAGCGGCTGTGGCGGCCGGGGAGTGGGCGTGGTCTTCAGGGAAGCGCCGATCATGCCGGCGCCGATCATGGCCATGGTGACGACGACGGCCGTGGGGGGGGGGGCCCGCCCCCCGCCCCCCCCCGGCCGCGCCCCGGGGGGCGGCGGCGGCGGGCACACCCCCCAACAGCCACCCCCCCCCCCCCCACCAACACA
>NZ_JBEZEH010000039.1:0-38870 GCF_040648775.1 Micromonospora sp. NPDC049089 | reverse complement strand
CTCCACAACGGCCGCGCCGCCCCCGTTAACACCCGGCAGACCCCCACGGTTACACCCCCGCACGGCCGAGCGCCAGCACCACAACGGCCGGTCCGCCCCCGGGAACACCCGGCAGACCCCCACGGTTACACCCCCGCACGGCCGAGCGCCAGCACCACAACGGCCGGGCCGCCCCCGGGAACACCCGGCAGGCCCCCACGGTTACTCCCCCGGAACGGCCGAGCAGCACAACAGGCCGACCGCCTGCGGGTAGGCGGAATGATCCGCCACCGGCACCCGTTACACCACGTCCCGACGCCGACCCCGTTGCGGGTCGCCGGGCACGAACTTTCCCCGCACCACCATCCCCCCGGTGTGGTGTGGGTATCCCCCGAGGCAGAGGAGCACGCCATCATGCGTACCGATCTGATTCGTAAGACCGCTCTGACCGCCGCCGGCCTCGCCTTCACCGGAGGCGCCATCGTCGGACCCGTCACCACCGCGTTCGCCGCCCCGAACACCAGCAAGCCGGCGTCGCAGGCGCAGACCGACCGCAAGGGCCACGGCGAGCGGGAGCTCGGTGTGCGCTACGAGGCCCAGCCGAACTTCTACTACTGCGGCCCCGCCGCCGCCCGCAACGCCCTGAGTGTGCAGGGCAAGGACATCAGCGTGGACGCCATGGCCAAGGAGATGGGCACCACCGAGGCCGGCACCAACTCCATCAACGACATCACCCCCGTGCTGAACAAGGAGACCGGCAAGAACGACGCCTACCACTCCGTCGAGATCAGCACCCCCAAGGCCGATGAGAAGCAGACCGACAAGCTTCGCGCCGACGTCGTCAAGACCGTCGACGACGGGCGGGCCGTGGTCGCCAACATCGCCGGCACCACCACCGACCCCGACGGCGGTATCCACTCCTTCGAGGGTGGGCACTACATCAGCGTCGTCGGCTACCGCGACAACGGCAACATCGTCAAGATCGCCGACTCCGCCGACCCGAACACCGCCTCGTACGAGGTCACCATCGAGCACCTCGCGGACTGGATCGCCACCCGCGGCTACGCCACCAGCTGACCCAAACCACATGACCGATGGGCCGGACCCCCACGAGGGTCCGGCCCTTCGGCATGAGCTCAGTCGGTGGCGAGGACGGCCAGGATCTGCTCGCCGTACTTGGCGAGTTTGTTCTCGCCGACCCCGCTGACCTTGGACAGGTCGCCCAGCGTGCCGGGCGCGTCGCTGGCGATCTGTCGCAGTGTCGCGTCGTGGAAGATGACGTACGCCGGGACGCCCTGTTCCTTGGCGGTGGTCGCGCGCCAGGCTCGCAGCCGCTCGAACAGCGACGCGGCGGCCGGGGTCAGCTCGGCCACGACGGTGGACGCGCCGCGCGACTTCGATGAGCGGCTCGATGCCGGCTTCTCCGGCTCACGGCGCATGGTGACCGTACGGCGGCGAGCGAGGACGTCGGCGCTCGCCTCGGTCAGCGCCAGCGTGCCGTAGTCGCCCTCGACGGCGAGGAGCCCTTCGGCGAGCAGTTGGCGGACCACGCCCCGCCACTCGGCCTCGCTGAGCTCGGAGCCGATGCCGAAGACGGTCAGGGAGTCGTGACCGTACTGGCTGATCTTGTCGGTCTGCTTGCCGAGCAGGATGTCGATGCAGTGCCCGGCGCCGAAGCGCTGGTTGCGTTCGCGGTCGAGGCGGAAGACGGCGGAAAGCAACTTCTGGGCGGCGACGGTGCCGTCCCAGGTCTCCGGTGGGGTGAGGCAGGTGTCGCAGTTGCCGCACGCCGCCGTCGTCGTCTCGCCGAAGTATTCGAGCAGTTGGACCCGCCGGCAGCGCACCGTCTCGCAGAGGGCGAGCATCGCGTCCAGGTGTGCGGCCAGGTTGCGGCGGTGGGCGAGGTCCCCGTCGGACGTCTCGATCATCTTGCGTTGCTGGACCACGTCCTGAAGCCCGTACGCCAGCCAGGCGGTGGACGGCAGACCGTCACGGCCGGCGCGGCCGGTCTCCTGGTAGTAGCCCTCGACGGACTTGGGTAGGTCGAGGTGGGCGACGAACCGCACGTCGGGCTTGTCGATGCCCATGCCGAAGGCGATGGTGGCTACCATGACCAGGCCGTCTTCCCGCAGGAAGCGCTGCTGGTTGCGGGCGCGGGTGCCCGCGTCCAGCCCTGCGTGGTACGGCAGCGCGGCGACCCCGTTGGCGGTGAGGAACTCCGCCGTCTTGTCGACCGAGGCACGGGACAGGCAGTAGACGATGCCGGCGTCGCCGGGGTGCTCGTCGCGCAGCAGGGTCAGTAACTGCTTGCGGGGCTCGCGCTTGGGCACGATCCGGTACTGGATGTTGGGCCGGTCGAAACTGGCCACGAAGTGCCGGGCGTCGTCGAGGTTGAGCCGGGTCGCGATCTCGGTGCGGGTGGCGCTGGTCGCGGTGGCGGTCAGGGCGATGCGGGGCACCTGCGGCCAGCGTTCGTGCAGCATGGAGAGCGCGAGATAGTCGGGGCGGAAGTCGTGCCCCCACTGGGACACGCAGTGCGCCTCGTCGATCGCGAACAGGGAGATGCGGCCCCGGTCGAGCAGGGCGAGGGTGGATCGGACGCCGAGCGCCTCCGGGGCGAGGTAGAGCAGGTCCAGCTCGCCGGCGACGAAGGCCGCCTCCACCCGTCGCCGGGCGTCCAGGGTCTGGGTCGAGTTGAGGAACCCGGCGCGTACGCCGACCGCGGTGAGGGCGTCCACCTGGTCCTGCATGAGCGCGATCAGCGGGGACACGACGACGGCGACCCCGTCGCGGACCAGGGCCGGGATCTGGTAGCACAGGGACTTGCCGCCACCGGTGGGCATCAACACCAGCGCGTCGCCGCCATCGACCACGTGGTCGATCAGGTCCCGCTGGAAACCGCGGAAGGCGTCGTAGCCGAACACCCGGCTCAGCACGTCCAGGGCGTCGGAGGCGGCCCGCAGGTCGGTGGGAGAAGCCATCCGGGGAGTCTACGAGCCCAGCCCGACAGCGCCCGCCCGGCGCACCCGGGTCGGGTGGGCCGGACGGGCGGGGCGGTCAGCCGGGCTGGCTGGACCGGTTGGCCAGGCCGCGTGGCGGGGCCTTCATCCCGATCACGATGTCGACGATCTCGATGTAGCGGGCCTTGTTGCCCATGCGGAAGGCGGTGGCCGCCGCGTTGATCTCCTCCAGGGTGTCGGCCTCGACCATGGTGACCTGGTCGTACGTGCCGTTCACCCCGGTGCAGACGACGTGGGTGAGCTGCTTGGCGAAGCGGCCCAGGTCACGGGCGTGCTCGGCGGAGATCTCGTGGATGCCCTCACGTCCGAGGGCGAAGTATTCGGGGTTGATCCGCATGAACAGGAAGCCCACGTACTTGTTCTTGTCCGCCAGGTCGTGCATCGCACCCTCCCAGATATCGGCCTTGACCTGCGGTTATCGCAAGGAGCGTATAGACGGTTACTGATCGTCATCAAGGGCGCGCACTGTCGGGAGCGCGACCGCCGGGCGCTCGGTGTGCGCCGTCCGGCCACGGGTGCCGGGCGGGGACCGGGTGGCGGGATAGAGTCGCTGATTGACCAATCGCGGCCGAGGGCGGCCGCGGCGCCACGGCTTGGGGGTACGGGTGAGCGAGGCGCGCACAGCCGGGGACCGGATCGACGGCCCGGATGCCAATGACGAGCAGGTGGCGGCTGAGTCGGAGACCACATTGGTGGTGGTCACCGGCGTCTCCGGGGGTGGCCGCAGCACTGTGGCCCGGGCGTTGGAGAACGTCGGCTACTACGTCGTGGACAACCTGCCGCAGGCCCTGATGCTGGACATGGCCGAGCTGGCGTTCAAGGCGGGCGGCGCGGCTCGGCGTACCGCGATGGTGCTGGACGTGCGGTCGCGGGCCTTCTCCACGGACCTGGCCGGGGCGATCCGGGAGCTCAAGGAGCGCGGATTCTCGCCCCGGGTGGTCTTCGTCGACGCCGACGACGAGGTGCTGATCCGGCGGTTCGAGAGCGTTCGCCGTTCGCATCCGTTGCAGGGTGACGGGCGGCTGGCCGACGGCATCGCCGTGGAGCGCGGCCTGCTGGAGGAGGCCCGTGACCAGGCCGACGTGATCATTGACACCAGCCACCTGAACGTCAACCAGCTCCGGCGCCGCATCGAGGAGCTGTTCGGCGGCGAGGACGCCCGCCGGCTGCGGGTCACCGTGTTGTCGTTCGGCTTCAAGTACGGCCTGCCACCGGACGCCGACTTCGTGTTGGACGCCCGCTTCCTGCCCAATCCGTACTGGGTGCCGGAGCTGCGGGAGCACACCGGGCGGGAGGAGGCGGTCAGCGCGTACGTGCTGGGCCAGGAGGGCGCGGACGCCTTCGTCGCCTCGTACGCCGACCTGGTCAACGCCACCACGACCGGCTTCGAGCGGGAGGGCAAGCGGTACCTCACGGTCGCCGTGGGCTGCACCGGCGGCAAGCACCGCAGCGTGGCCATCGCCGAGGAGTTGGCCAGCCGACTGCGTCACTCGGGGTTGGCGGCGAACGCCCAGCACCGCGACCTGGGGCGGGAATGACGGCCCGGCGGGTGGTGGCGTTCGGCGGCGGGCACGGTCTGTCCGCCTCGTTGCGTGCGCTGCGCCACTGCGCCCCCGAACTCGACCTCGACATCACCGCGGTGGTCACGGTGGGTGACGACGGTGGTTCCAGTGGTCGGCTGCGGGCCGAGCGGGGTGGCCTGCCGCCGGGAGATCTGCGCCAGGCGTTGGTGGCCCTGGCCGGTGACCACCCGGCCACCCGGCGCAGCGCCGGGCTGTTCCAGCACCGCTTCGCCGCCGCGCCGGTGGGCGTACCCGGACCCGGCGCGACCGGCCGGGGCCTGGCGGCGGGCGACGACGCGGGCCGGGACGGCGCGGCTCCGCGCGGCACCGACGGGGCGTCGGCCGGCACCGACGGTCTGACCGGGCACGCGGTGGGCAACCTGGTGCTCTGCGGCCTCATGGAGCTGCTCGGCGACCCGGTGGCGGCGCTGGAGCACGCCGGCGCGATGCTCGGCGCGGTGGGCCGGGTGTTGCCGATGTCCCGCCAACCGGTCGGCATCGAGGCGCGGGTACGCGGTGCCGACCCGGCCGCCCCGGACGAGGTGTGCACGGTCAGTGGCCAGCACCAGGTGGCCGTGACCACCGGGCGGGTCGAGTCGCTGCGCCTCACCCCGAGCGCCCCACCGGCGTGCGCCGAGGCCATCGAGGCGATCCGGGCGGCCGATTGGTTGATCTTTGGGCCGGGCAGCTGGTACACGAGTGTGCTTCCGCACCTGCTGGTGCCGCAGTTGGCCGACGCGATCGTGTCCACCTCGGCCCGGCGGCTGGTCACGTTGAACCTCGCCGCGGAGAAGGAGACCCTGGGGCTCTCCGTCGCCGATCATCTCGCGGCACTGCACTGGTACCTGCCCGAACTCAAGGTCGATCTTGTGCTCGCCGACGCCAAGGCGGTGGGTGACCCCGAACCGGTCGAACGTGCGGCAGAATCGCTGGGTGCCCGCCTGGTCCTCGCCCCCGTCGCCGTTGTCGACGGGACTCCCCGCCATGATCCGGCTGCCCTGGGCGCCGCGCTGGTGCCTGTCCTGGGCGCCGATCGTTAGACACGTACGTAATCTCCGGCGACACGCCGGAACAGGTCCGTGAGGGGACGCACAATGGCGATGACGGCCGCGGTCAAGGACGAGCTGAGTCGGGTCGACGTGCCCAAGCCCTGCTGCCGGCGGGCGGAGATGGCCGCGCTGCTGCGCTTCGCCGGCGGGCTGCACATCGTCTCCGGCCGCGTGGTGGTGGAGGCGGAACTGGACACCGGGGCGGTCGCCCGGCGGCTGCGCCGGGAGGTCGCCGAGGTCTACGGCTACCCCAGCGAGATCCACGTGCTGGCCTCCGGTGGGCTGCGCAAGGGCAGCCACTTCATCGTGCGGGTGGTCAAGGACGGCGAGGCCCTCGCGCGGCAGACCGGCCTGCTCGACGTGCGGGGTCGCCCGGTGCGAGGGCTGCCCCCACACGTGGTGGCGGCCAACGTCTGCTGCGCGGTCTCCGCGTGGCGGGGCGCGTTCATGGCCCACGGCTCGCTCACCGAGCCCGGCCGCTCCAGCGCGCTGGAGATCACCTGCCCGGGGCCGGAGTCCGCGCTGGCGCTGGTCGGCGCGGCCCGCCGCATCGGCATCACCGCGAAGAACCGCGAGGTACGCGGGGTGGACCGGGTGGTCGTCAAGGACGGCGACGCTATCGCCGCGCTGCTCACCCGGATCGGCGCGCACTCCAGCGTGCTGGCCTGGGAGGAGCGTCGGGTACGCCGCGAGGTGCGGGCCACCGCCAACCGGCTCGCCAACTTCGACGACGCCAACCTGCGCCGCTCGGCGCGGGCGGCGGTCGCCGCGGCCGCCCGGGTCACCCGTGCGTTGGAGATCCTCGCCGACGAGGCGCCCAACCACCTGACCGACGCCGGTCGGCTGCGTCTGGAGCACCGGCAGGCGTCGCTGGAGGAACTGGGCGCCCTGGCCGACCCCCCGCTGACCAAGGACGCCATCGCGGGACGGATCCGCAGGCTCCTGGCGCTGGCCGACAAGCGGGCCCGCGACCTTGGCATCCCGGATACGGAAGCGGCAGTCACGCCCGACATGCTCGTGGTCTGATAGGACGGTGGGGCCGCACGGTGCGCCCGGGAGCGCGACCCGGCGCAGCGTGGTCTCGCACGCTCGGATAAGGTCGCTGAGTACGGCAAGGGGGCCGACACCGGCCTTTCTCGTCGTGCCCACCGCCTCGGGCGGTCAGGTCCTCAGACCGCGCGGCGGGGTGGCCGAGATGAACCGTCGACGGCCGGCTCCAACGGTCGGCGCACACCATTCCCGCCGGCCCGTTGTCTGAAGCCGGCGGACCAGAACGCGAGGAGATGGGACCTGTGACCATCCGGGTTGGCATCAACGGCTTTGGCCGAATCGGCCGTAACTTCTTCCGGGCAGTGCTGGCGTCTGACGCCGACATCGAGGTCGTGGCGGTGAACGACCTGACCGACAACGCCACGCTCGCCCACCTGCTCAAGTACGACAGCATCCTCGGTCGCCTGCCGTACGAGGTCAAGGCCAACTCCGACGAGATCACCGTCGGTGGCAAGACCATCAAGGCGTACGCCGAGAAGGACCCGTCGAAGCTGCCGTGGGGCGAGGTCGGCGCCGACGTCGTCATCGAGTCGACCGGCTTCTTCACCGACGCCACCAAGGCCAAGGCGCACGTCGACGGTGGGGCCAAGAAGGTCATCATCTCCGCCCCGGCGAAGAACGAGGACGTCACCGTCGTCATGGGTGTCAACCACGACACCTACGACCCGGCGAAGCACACCATCATCTCCAACGCTTCGTGCACCACCAACTGCCTCGCGCCGATGGCGAAGGTCCTGCACGACACGTTCGGCATCCAGCACGGTCTGATGACGACGATCCACGCGTACACCCAGGACCAGAACCTCCAGGACGCGCCGCACTCGGACCTGCGTCGTGCCCGGGCCGCCGCGCTGAACATCGTCCCGACCTCGACCGGCGCCGCCAAGGCGATCGGCCTGGTCCTGCCGGACCTCAAGGGCAAGCTCGACGGCTACGCCCTGCGGGTGCCGATCCCGACCGGCTCGGTCACCGACCTCACCGTCAACGTGGGTCGCGAGACCACCGTGGACGAGGTCAACGCCGCGCTGAAGGCCGCCGCGGACGGCCCGCTCAAGGGCATCCTGGTCTACAACGAGGACCCGATCGTCTCCACCGACATCGTGACCGACCCGGCGTCGTGCATCTTCGACGCGCCGCTGACCAAGGTCGTCGGCAACCAGGTCAAGGTCGTCGGCTGGTACGACAACGAGTGGGGCTACTCCAACCGCCTCGTCGACCTCGTCAAGCTGGTCGGTTCGTCGCTGTGAGCATCCGGACCCTCGACGACCTGCTCGCCGAGGGGGTGTCGGGTCGGCGCGTGCTGGTGCGCGCCGACCTGAACGTCCCGCTCGACAAGCAGACTGGTGCGATCACGGATGACGGGCGCATCCGCGCGGTGCTGCCGACCCTCGGCGCGCTGGTCGAGGCCGGCGCGAAGGTGGTCGTCTGCTCGCACCTGGGCCGCCCGAAGGGCGCTCCGGACCCGCAGTTCAGCCTGGTCCCGGTCGCCGGGCGGCTCGGTGAGCTGCTGGGCGCGCCGGTGCACTTCGCCACCGACACCGTGGGCGAGTCGGCCCGCGCCACCGTCGCCGACCTGGCCGACGGCCAGGTCGCCCTGCTGGAGAACCTGCGTTTCAACGCGGGCGAGACCAGCAAGGACGAGGCCGAGCGGGGCGCCTTCGCGGACCAGCTCGCCGCGTTCGGCGACGCGTACGTGGACGACGCGTTCGGTGCCGTGCACCGCAAGCACGCCAGCGTCTTCGACGTGCCGGCCCGGTTGCCGCACGTCGCGGGTCGGCTGGTGCTGCGTGAGGTCGAGGTGCTCTCCAAGCTCACCGGTGACCCCGAGCGCCCGTACGTCGTGGTGCTCGGTGGGTCGAAGGTGTCCGACAAGCTCGCCGTGATCGAGGCTCTGCTGCCCACTGTCGACCGGCTGCTCATCGGTGGCGGGATGTGTTTCACCTTCCTCAAGGCCCAGGGCCTGGAGGTGGGCACCTCGCTGCTGGAGAAGGACATGGTCGACACCTGCCGCAACCTGCTGGAGCGGGCCGACGGCAAGATCATGCTGCCGGTCGACGTGGTGGTGGCGGACGCGTTCGCTCCGGACGCGGCGCACGACACGGTGCGGGTCGACGGCATCCCGAGCCACCGGCTCGGCCTGGATGTCGGCCCGGAGACGGTGGCTGGCTTCAGCGCCGCGCTGTCCCAGGCGAAGACGATCTTCTGGAACGGCCCGATGGGCGTGTTCGAGATGCCGGCCTTCGCCGCGGGCACCCGGGGGATCGCCGAGGCGATCACCAAGGCCGACGCGTTCAGCGTCGTCGGTGGCGGTGACTCGGCCGCGGCCGTCCGTGCCCTGGGGCTGGACGAGTCGTCCTTCGGGCACATCTCCACCGGTGGTGGCGCCTCCCTGGAATACCTCGAGGGCAAGACCCTCCCCGGCATCGCGGCCCTGGAGAACTGAATGTCGAGCACCACCCGCCGGCCGCTGATGGCCGGCAACTGGAAGATGAACCTCAACCACCTCGAGGCCAACCTGCTGGTGCAGAAGCTGGCGGCGAGCCTCACCGAGAAGCAGCTCACCGCCGTCGAGACGGTGGTGCTGCCACCCTTCACCGACCTGCGAACCGTGCAGACCGCGGTGGACGGGGACAAGCTGCTGATCGGCTACGGCGGGCAGGACCTCTCCCCGCACGCGTCCGGCGCGTACACCGGGGACATCTCCGGGCCGCAGCTGGCCAAGCTCGGCTGCACGTACGTGGTGGTCGGGCACTCCGAGCGGCGGGCCTACCACCACGAGGACGACGCGCTGGTCAACGCCAAGGTCAAGGCGGCGCTGACGCACGGCCTGACCCCGATCCTGTGCGTGGGGGAGGGGCTTGACGTCCGCGAGCAGGGCACCCACGTGGCGCACTGCTCCGACCAGCTCGACGGGGGCCTCGCCGGGCTCACCCCCGAGCAGGTGCGGCAGGTCGTGATCGCGTACGAGCCGGTCTGGGCGATCGGCACCGGCAAGACCGCGACCCCGGACGACGCCCAGGAGGTCTGCGGGGCGGTGCGCCAGCGACTGGCGGAACGCTTCGACCAGGAGACCGCCGACCAGGTTCGGGTTCTCTACGGCGGGTCGGTCAAGGCGTCCAACGTCGCCTCGATCATGGCCCAACCGGACGTGGACGGGGGCCTGGTGGGGGGCGCCAGCCTGGACGCCGAGGAATTCGCTCAGATCTGCAGGTTCCCGGAGCACCTCGCCCGCTGATCGCTCGGTATCCTTGACACCGCCCGTCCGCCGGTCGGTGCCGCCGTGCCCGATCAGACCGGGCGAGGATCGCTACGAGAGGAACTGACCCCAGCCATGCCGATCTGGTTCGCATACACGTTGATCGTGTTGCTGGTCATCACGAGCATTCTGCTCACCCTGCTGATCCTGCTGCACCGTGGCAAGGGTGGCGGTCTGTCGAGCATGTTCGGCGGTGGCGTCAGCTCCAGCCTCGCCGGCTCCTCGGTCGCCGAGAAGAACCTGGACCGCTACACCGTTCTGGTGAGCGTCGTCTGGTTCGCCGCCATCATCGGGCTCGGGCTCTGGCTGCGCCTCCAAATGAACAGCGGCGCCTGAGCAGGCTCAGTAAGTCGTACAATCTGCGCGCGGTTCGTCACTCGACGGGCCGCGCGCAGGCTTTTCTCCGCTGCACCGCGTCGCCCGCCGCTCCACCCCCGAAGACGGCGGGTCCCCTCCGACGACAGGAGCGAGCAGCCGTGCCGAATGGCAACGTTATCCGGGGAGCCCGGGTCGGGTCCGCACCGATGCGCCCCGACGAGCGGCACCAACCCGCCCCCCGACAGGACGTCACCTACTGGTGCCGTAACGACCACCGGGTCGACATTCGGATCGCCGCGGACGTCGAACCGCCACCCCTGTGGGACTGCCCCCGCTGTGGCCTACCCGCCGGTCGGGACGCCCAGAACCCACCAGGTCGGGTCCGCGCCGAACCGTACAAGAGCCACCTGGCGTACGTGAAGGAGCGCCGTACCGCCGAGGAGGGAGAGGCCCTGCTCGCCGAGGCGCTCGCCGCACTGCGCCGTCGACGCGGCGAGTAGCGGGCTCCTCCGCCCGCTCAGCGCAGACTGCGCAGTCGGACGGGCACATCGGCTGCGGCCGTCCGGTCCAGCAACCAGCGGGTGCGGTTCACGCCGTGCACGCCGGCTGCCGGCAACTGCACCGGGCCTGCGCCGGCCAACGCCATACCCACCGCACGAGCCTTGTCGGCGCCGGCGGCCACCAGCCAGACCTCCTCGGCGGTGTTGATCGCCGGCAGGGTGAGGGTGGTCCGCGTCGGCGGCGGCTTGGGGCTGCCCCGCACCGCGCTCACCGGCCGGGTCTCGTAGCCCACCGGGTGCTCGGGGAAGACCGAGGCCACGTGGCCGTCCTCGCCGACGCCCAGCATCAGCACGTCGAAGTGCGGCAGTGTGGCGTTCCCGGGCCGGGCGGCGCGGGCCAGCTCCTGCGCGTACTCGGCAGCCGCCGCCTCGGGGTCGTTGCCGGCCGGGCCGTCCGAAGCCGGCATCGCGTGCACCCGGGCCGGATTCAGCGGCACCACGTCCAGCAGGGCGGCCCGGGCCTGCGTCTCGTTGCGGTCCGGATCACCGGCGGGCAGGAACCGTTCGTCGCCCCACCACACGTCGACCCGGGACCAGTCCACCGCGTCGCGGGCCGGCAGCGTCGCCACCGCCCGGTAGACGGCCGCCGCGACCCGACCTCCGGTGAGCACCACCGAGGCTTCGCCCCGGTCGGCCTGGGCGTCGAGCAGCTTCACCAGCAACCGAGCCGCCACGGCCTGCGCCAGCAGGTCGGCGTCGGCGTGGACGGCGACACTCGCCTCACTCATGGTTGCGCCTTCGTTCGAGGACCGCGAGGCGGTCGCTGTCGTGCCCGGGGCGGTGTGCCCGAGGTGGTGGGGCGAAAACCCCGGAGATTGCGGGGCAGGGCCGGTGCGTACCGGCCCTGCCCGACGTTGTGCCCCGGCTGGGCTCAGCCCTCGCCGCTCGTGCCGACGTGCGCGGTCACCCCGGCCTCGGCGCGCTGCGCGGTGGCCGGATCCTTCCAGACGTGGACCCGCTGCGCGGGGCGCTGATCCAGCCCTCGCAGCCCGACAGTCGCGCCCAGCGCCTCCGCGTACACCTGGTCGGCGTCCAGCCGGCGCAGCTCCTCGGCCAGTTCGTCGCCGAGCGGGCGGCGCACCAGCGGCAGGGCCCGGTCGTCCTGGCCCGTGCGCCGGAACACGGCCATGCTGTCCTCGCGGGTCAGCGTCAGCTGATCGCCGTTGGCGCAGCTGAGCTGCACCTCCCGCATCCGGGGGAATTCGTTGCTGTCCACCCGGCGTGGGGTGATGCCGAGCCGGCTGGACAGCCAACCGGCCATCAGCGCCGCCGTCGGATCAGTGGGAGGCGCGACGATCGTCGCCTCGGTGACCTGGGCGTTGGTGGTGTCGAACGCCCCGGCGACAAGGGTGCGCCACGGGGTGATCCGGGTCCACGCCAGGTCGGTGTCGCCCGGGGCGTAGTCCCGGGCCCGCTGCCGCAGCGCCTCCAACGGGTCGGCGGCCTGCGCAGAGTCGGTGATCCTCCGGTCGGCCACCACCCCGAGGAAGTCGGTGGCGATCTCCGCCGGCGGCTCGCCGTGCCACCAGGTGACCACCGGTACGTCGGGAACGAGCAGCGGCATCACGACCGACTCGGCGTGCAGGGACAACCGGCCGTACATCCGGGTGACCACCGCCTCGCACGGGCCGAGCCGGCCACCGACCACGATCTCCGCGTCCAGTCGGTTGCGGTCCCGCTCGATCTCCGAGCGGACCACCACCACGAGGCGGCACGGGTGCGCCGCGGCGGCGATCGTCGCGGCGGCCTCAGCCTCCCGGACCCGCTTCTCGTCCACCACCACGATGAGGGTGAGCGCCATGCCGCTGGCCACCCCGCCGGCGCTGCGCCGCTCGGCGGCGAGCGCCTTGACCACCTCGTTGCCGGTGGTGTCCCACAGCCCGATCATGCTCGTCTCCAGGCGCGGCCCTCGCGGGCCAGCATCTCGTCGGAGGCCCGGGGGCCCCACTCGCCGGCCCGGTACGGCTCCGGGGTGGTGCCCTCCCAGGCGTGCTCAAGGGGGTCGATCACCTGCCAGCTCTGCTCGACCTCGGCCGCGTCCGGGAACAGGGTGCGGTCGCCGATCAGCACGTCCAGCACCAGACGCTCGTACGCCTCGGGGCTGGACTCGGTGAACGCCTCGCCGTACTGGAAGTCCATCGCGATGTCGCGGACCTCCATGGTCGTGCCCGGTACCTTCGAGCCGAACTTGAGCACCACGCCCTCGTCCGGCTGCACCCGGATGACCAGCTGGTTGTTGCCCAGCGACTCCATGTCGGCGTCGTTGAACGGCAGGTGCGGCGCCTTCTTGAACATGATGGCGACCTCGGTGACCCGCCGGGGCAGCCGCTTGCCGGCCCGGATGTAGAACGGCACCTCCGCCCAGCGGCGGTTCTGGATGCCCAACCGCACCGCCACGTACGTCTCAGTGGTGGAGTCGGCGGGGACGTCCCGCTCTTCCAGGTAACCGACAGCGCGTTCGCCGCCGACCCAGCCCGGCAGGTACTGACCGCGGACGGTGTCCCGGGCGACGTCCTTCGGCAGGGTGATGGCCTTGAGCACCTTCAGCTTCTCAGCCCGGATCTCGTCGGCGTCGAAGCTGGTCGGCTCCTCCATCGCCACCAGGGCGAGGAGTTGGAGAAGGTGGTTCTGCAGCACGTCGCGGGCGGTGCCGACGGTGTCGTAGAAGCCGGCGCGGCTGCCGATGCCGACGTCCTCCGCCATGGTGATCTGCACCGAGTCGACGTACTTCGAGTTCCACAGCGGCTCGAACAGGTTGTTGGCGAACCGCAGGGCGAGGATGTTCTGAACCGTCTCCTTGCCCAGGTAGTGGTCGATCCGGAAGACGTCCTCCCGGGTGAACACGTCGTCGACGAGGTCGTTGAGGGCCTTCGCCGAGGGCAGGTCGTTACCGAACGGCTTCTCCACCACGACCCGGCGCCAACCGCCGGACTTGTTGTTGTCGGCCATCCCGGTGCGGGCCAACTGCTTGAGCACGACAGGGAACGCGGCCGGCGGGATGGAGAAGTAGAACGCCGCGTTGCCGGTGATGCCGTGGGTCTGGCGCAGATCGTCAAGCGTCGAGGCGAGGGTGTCGAAGGCGGCGTCGTCGTCGAACGAACCGCCAACGAACTTGATGTTGCCGGCCAGCCGCGCCCACACCTCGTCCCGCCACGGCGTGCGGGCGTGCTTGCGGGCAGCCTCGCAGGCCAACGTCTCGAAGTCGCCGTCACCCCAGTCCCGGCGCGCGAAACCGAGCACCACGAAGCCCGGCGGCAACAGCCCCCGGTTGGCCAGGTCGTAGACCGCAGGGAGCAGTTTCTTGCGGGCCAGGTCGCCGGTCACCCCGAAGATCACCAGAGCACAGGGCTCCGGGATCCGGGGCAACCGGCGGTCCTGCGGGTCGCGCAGCGGGTTCACCGAACCGCCTCCTCGCTCCGCCTCAGTCACGTCGTCCATCCTCACGCCCGCAGATCACCGGCCGCATCCAGTAGTTGGGCGACACCGGCGGCCCGGTCGGTGAGGTGCAACCGCAGCAACGGCCGCTCCCGACCAGCGAGAGCCTGCCGGTCACCGGCGGCCTGCGCCGCCTGCAACTCACCGAAGGTGTACGGCTTGCCCGGCACCGCCAGGTCCTCGGCGACCGCGCCGGTCACCTGGAGATAGCTGCCCACCTGCGGGCCGCCCTTGTGGTACTGGCCAGTCGAGTGCAGGAAGCGCGGACCCCAGCCGAAGGTGACCGGTCGGCCACCCGCCTGCGCCAGCAGCGACCGCAGCTTGGCCGTGTCGGCGTCGGCGAACCGGTCGAGGTACGCCATCACCGCGAGGTAACCGTCGTCGCCCAGCCCGTCGAGCAGCCAGCGCAGCACACCGGCCAGGTCGCCGGGGGTGCCCTGCGGGGCGTACACCTCGATCGCGCCCTCGGTGAACGACGGCGTCTCCGCCGGCAGGCCCGAGGCCAGGATCTTGTTGGTGTTCTCCTTGGACTCGGTGACGTTGGGCTGGTTGAACGGGTCGATGCCGAGCACCACACCGGCCACCGCGGTGGCGTACTCCCAGGCCAGGAACTGCGCGCCCAGCGGGCCGTTGACGGCCACGTCCGGGGTGGCCCCGCCGCCCGGCATGTCACCGGGGGCCAGCGCGCCGCCGTAGCTGATCGTCAGCACGTCCGCGCCGGTGGCGCCGGGGCTCTGCGGAGACTCCACGACCACCGGCAGGATGCCCACCCCGGCCTTGCCCGTCGACTCGGCGATCAGCTGCTCGGCCCAGTCGCCGAGCCCGTCGATGCCGGTGCCGTCGGACACCAGGGCGACCTTGTCCCGGGCGAGCGTTGCCGCCGCGCCCAGAGCGGCGCCCAGCGCCAGCGCCGGGTTGTTCTGATCCGCGCCGAGCGACGTGGACAGCGCGTCGGCCTGGTCGAGCAGCTCCGCGACCTCGACCCCGGCCAGCGCCGAGGGCACCAGGCCGAACGCGGTGAGCGCCGAGTAGCGGCCGCCGACGTTCGGGTCGGCGAGCACCGTGAACGCGCCCATCTCGGCCGCGGTGGCCTCCAGCGGCGAACCCGGGTCGGTGACGATGACGAAGTGCCGGCCGGCCTCCGCCTCGGTCATCCCGGCGTCCAGGAACGCCTGCCAGTACGCGCGCCGGTGGCTGTCGGTCTCCACCGTCGACCCGGACTTGCTGGCCACCACCACGACGGTGCGCTCCAGCCGGTCACCGAGCGCCGCCCGGACCTGGCCCGGGTCGGTGGTGTCCAGCACCGTCAACGGGCGTCCGAGCGTCTGGGTGATCACCTCGGGCGCGAGCGAAGAGCCGCCCATGCCGGCGAGCACCACGTGATCCAGGTCGGCCAGCTCCGCGCTCAGCTCGGCCAACTGGACGAGCAGCTCGCGGCTGCGCCGGTGGGTGTCCACCCAGCCCAGCCGGATCTTGGCCTCGGCCTCGGCGTCCGGACCCCACAGGCTGGCGTCCTTGCCCGCCAGCCTGCCCGGGACGCCGGCCTTGACCAGCGCGTCCCGGGTCGAGGCGGGCGCGGCCTTGTCGACCGCGTCCGCGCCGTACACGGCCAGCCCGGCGGCTGCCTCCACCGGCCCCGCAAGCAGGTCGCTCATGCGCCACCCGCCTTGTCGGCGGCCTTGGCGTTGCCCTTGGCGGCCTTGTTCGGCGCGCCGGTGCCCTGCGCCGCGGCCTTCAGCGACTTGGTCACCCCGTCGAGCAGCTCCTGCCAGCTGACCTCGAACTTCTCCACGCCCTCGCGCTCCAGGGTGGCGATCACGTCGGCCATGTCCACCCCGACCGACTCCAGGTCCGCGAAGACCTTGCGGGCCGCGTCGTAGGCCCCGGTGACGGTGTCACCGCGGGTCTCGCCATGATCGGCGTACGCGTTGACGACGGACTCCGGCATGGTGTTGACAGTGCCGGGGGCGATCAGCTCCTCGACGTAGATGGTGTCCTTGTAGTCCGGGTTCTTCGTCGAGGTGGACGCCCACAGCGGCCGCTGCGGGTGCGCGCCGGCTGCGGCGAGCGCCTTCCAGCGGTCCGAGGCGAACACCTCGGTGTAGCGCTCGTACGCCAGTTGGGCGTTGGCGACGGCGGCCTTACCCCTGAGCGACTTGGCCTGCTCGGAGCCGATCTTCTCCAGCCGCTTGTCGACCTCGGCGTCGACCCGGGACACGAAGAAGGACGCGACCGAGCCGATCTTCGACAGGTCGTGGCCGTTGGCCTTGGCCTGCTCCAGGCCGGCGAGGAACGCCTCCATGACCGCCGAGTAGCGGTCCAGACCGAAGATCAGCGTCACGTTCACGCTGATCCCCTCGGCGAGCGTGTCGGTGATCGCCGACAGGCCCTCCTCGGTGGCCGGGATCTTGATGTAGAGGTTGGGCCGGTCGACAAGCCACCACAGCGCCTTGGCCTCGGCGACGGTCTTGTCCGCGTCGTGCGCGCTGCGGGGGTCCACCTCGATCGAGACGCGGCCGTCGACGCCGTCGCTGCCGTCGTACGACGGGCGCATCACGTCGCAGGCCCACCGCACGTCGTACGTGGTGAGCATGCGGACGGCCTCTTCCACGTCCACGTCACGAATAGCGAGGTCGCGCAGTTGCCAGTTGTACTCGTCGGCGTCGCTCAGGGCCTTGGCGAAGATCGTCGGGTTGGTGGTGACACCGGCCACGTGCTTCTCGCGGCGGAGCTGGTCCAGCCCGCCGGAGCTCAGTCGTACCCGGGAAAGGTCGTCGAGCCAGACCGCCACGCCCGCGGCGGTCAGCTCATTCAGCTTGTCGGTCATGCCGTCCACGCTCCCTCAGTTGCCGGTCGTGAAACCGGTGATGTCGCCCACCCGGGCCAGCGAGGCGTGTGCCGCCGCCACGATCCGGTCACCGGTGAACCCGAACTGCTCGAAGAGCACGGTGTGCGGGGCACTCGCGCCGTAGTGCTCGATGCTGACGCTCTCGCCCAGGTCACCGACGATGCCGCGCCAGGACATCGCGATGCCCGCCTCCACGCTCACCCTTGCCTTTACCCCGCGGGGGAGCACCGATTCCCGGTACGCCTCGTCCTGCTCGTAGAACCACTCCTGGCACGGCATCGAGACGACCCGGGTCGGGGTGCCGTCGGCCTCCAGCCGCTCCCGGGCGGTCAGGCAGAGCTGCACCTCGGAGCCGGTGCCCACGATGATCACCTGGGGCTTGCCGTTGGACGCCTCGGCCAACACGTAACCACCCTTGGTCACGCCCTCCGCGCTGCCCAGGACGTCGCGGTCCAGGGTCGGAAGCGGCTGACGACTCAACGCCAGCGCGGTGGGCCGGTCGGTGTGCTCCAGCGCCTGCCGCCACGCCCAGGCGGTCTCGTTGGCGTCGGCCGGGCGGACCACGTCCAGGCCGGGAATGGCGCGCAGCGCGGTCAGGTGCTCCACCGGCTGGTGGGTCGGGCCGTCCTCGCCGAGGCCGATCGAGTCGTGCGTCCAGACGTAGGTCACCGGCAGCTTCATCAGCGCGGCCAGCCGCACCGACGGACGCATGTAGTCGCTGAACACCAGGAACGTGCCGCCGTAGGGGCGGGTGCCGCCGTGCAGGGCGATGCCGTTGAGGATCGCGCCCATGGCGTGCTCACGGATGCCGAAGTGCAGCGTGCGGCCGTACTCGTGGCCGGGGAAGTCCTTGGTGGCGTGGGCGGCCGGGATGAACGACGGCTCGCCCTTCATCGTGGTGTTGTTGCTCTCGGCCAGGTCGGCCGAGCCGCCCCACAGCTCCGGGAGCACCGGCGCGAGCGCCTCCAGCACCTTGCCGGAAGCGGCCCGGGTGGCCACACCCTTGGCGTCCGCGGGGAAGACCGGCAACGCGTCGGTCCAGCCGTCGGGGAGTACGCGGCCAGCCAACCGCTCGTAGAGCGCGGTGCGCTCCGGGTTGGCCTTCTTCCAGGCGTCGAACGCGGCGGTCCACTCCTGCTCGGCCGCGTCGCCGCGCCCCATCACGGTGCGGGCGTGGCTGAGCACCTCCTCGTCGACCTGGAAGGTCTGCTCCGGGTCGAAGTCGAGGATCCGCTTGGTGGCCTTCACCTCATCGGCGCCGAGCGCCGAACCGTGGATCTTGCCGGTGTTCTGCTTGTTCGGCGCGGGCCAGCCGATGATGGTGCGCAGCGCGATGAAGGAGGGGCGAGCGGTCTCCGCCTTGGCGGCCACCAGCGCCGCGTACAGCGCCTCGGCGTCCTCGTGGTAGTCGCCCTGGTCGGCGTCGCCGCTGCGCCAGTCGACGGTCTGCACGTGCCAGCCGTACGCCTCGTAGCGGGCGGCCACGTCCTCGCTCTTGGCGATCCGGGTGTCGTCCTCGATGGAGATCTCGTTGTCGTCGTAGATCACCGTGAGGTTGCCCAGCTGCTGGTGCCCGGCGAGGGCGCTGGCCTCGTGGCTGATGCCCTCCTCGATGTCACCGTCGGAGACGATGCACCAGATGTCGTGGTCGAAGACGGACGCGCCCAGCTCGGCCTCGGGGTCGAACAGGCCGCGCTCGCGGCGGGCCGCCATGGCCATGCCGACCGCGTTGCCCAGACCCTGCCCGAGCGGGCCGGTGGTGGTCTCCACGCCCGGCGTGTGCCCGTGCTCGGGGTGCCCCGGCGTCTGCGAGCCCCACTGCCGCAGCGACTTGAGGTCGTCCAGGCTCAGCGGGTAACCGGAGAGGAACAGCTGGATGTAGAGCGTCAGGCTGGAGTGCCCGGCGGAGAGAACGAACCGGTCGCGGCCGGGCCAGTTCGGGTCGGCCGGGTTGTGCCGCATGACGCGGTTGAAGAGGAGGTACGCCGCGGGCGCGAGGCTCATCGCGGTGCCCGGGTGGCCGTTGCCGGATTTCTCTACGGCGTCCATGGCCAGCACGCGGACGGTGTCTACGGCCCGGCGATCGAGGTCGGACCAGTTCAGTGCGGGGTGCGCGGGTCGTTTAACAGCCACGATGGTTGTGCTCCTCGGCAGATGGGCGGAACCCTCACCGATGACCTTATCGAGCGTCCCTAAACATGCGCCCGGGGATCTGCGCATGGTGTGCGCTACGTGACCATCCGGATGCTCGCTTCAACCCGGTGGTGTGACGGCCCGCACCGTTGTCGGGTCGGCCGGGCAGCCAAAACGACGACGCGTAGTGTGTGGGGCGGTATGCGGACCCGTGCGGTCCCGACCGATCCGATCTCCCCGTGCCGATGCCGGAAGGTGGCAATCCGTGAGCATGATCACCGAGCGCCCCGCGAGCAACCCGGCCGGGCCACACCCGGCGCGGGCGGCCGAGGGCCCGGTGGCCCGGCGGGACGTACGCGCCGTTCTCTCGGCGTACGTGTCGCTCACCAAGCCGCGGATCGTCGAGTTGCTGCTGGTCACCACCATCCCGGCGATGATGCTCGCCGAGGGTGGGCTGCCGTCGCTGTGGCTGATGGCCATCGTGCTGATCGGCGGCTCGCTCGCCGCCGGCGCGGCAAGCGTCCTCAACTGCTACATCGACCGCGACATCGACCAGCTGATGCGGCGTACCAAGCGTCGGCCGCTGCCGGCGCACACCGTGTCGCCGCGGAGCGCGCTGATCTTCGGTCTGGTGCTGGCGGCGGTGTCGGTGGCCCTGATGGCGGCGTTCACCAACCTGCTGGCCGCCGGGCTGACCCTCGCCGCGATCGCCTACTACGACCTCGTCTACACCCTGTGGCTCAAGCGTTCCACCCCGACGAACACCTTCTGGGGCGGCGCCTGCGGGGCGGCACCGGTGCTGATCGGGTGGGCTGCGGTGACCGGCTCACTGGCGCCGGCCGCCTGGGGGCTCTTCGCTGTGGTCTTCTTCTGGCAGATGCCGCACTTCTACCCGCTCGCCATGAAGTACAAGGACGACTACGCCCGGGCCGGCATCCCGATGCTGCCGGTGGTGGCCTCGACTCGCCGGGTGAACGCCGAGATCCTGATCTTCGCGTGGCTCACCGTGCTCACCTCCCTGGCCGTCTGGCCCCTGGGGCTCAGCGCGATCTACGGGGTGCCGACCCTGGTGGTGGGTGCCATCTTCATCCTCGAGGCACACCGACTCTGCCGGCGCGCGACGCGCGGCGAGGCGATCAAGCCGATGCGGCTGTTCCACTGGTCGACGACGTACCTGACGATCGTCTTCGTGGCCGTCGCGCTCGACGCGCTGATCTGACCCCTCCCGGCCGACTCCGCGCCCCGCTCTCCGCGTGCGGAGGCCCTGCGCCCGTCGGCTCCGCTAGCTGCGTTCCGCCGCGCCGCGTTCGGCTTTCCGGCCCTCGCGATGTCCGTCTGCCGCGTGTCCGTGCGGCCGCGCTGTCAGCCCAGGTGGCACCCAGCGGCTCGGGTCGGCGGCGATCGATGCCGCTGATCTACTGACTAATCACGGACATGGATGAGTTGTCCGGGTTTAACGTCACATCAGAGTAACTTTCTACATGAGTCGGATCGGCTCAACCTGGGAGGGTTCGAAGGCGATTTGCCGGCGCGCTTTGGCCGTAAAAGTCGGTAAATAACCGGACAGCAAACCTGTGGTCGTCCTTAAACCTGTAGGTAATTGGCATCACAAAAGGTTCATGGTTCTCGCCCGACAGGGTGCAAGTCTGCTTAGGCTTCGCGTCATGGCAGATGGTTCCGATACGACGCTGACCGCTGAGCAGACCGCCGGCGAGCAGGCGCCCCAAGGCCTGGTTGCGGGTCTCAAGGCGTTCGCCGCAGAACACGGCGGCGCGAAGGCGGTCATCGAGTACGTCGGCAAGCGCGGCGCGCGAATCGTCCTGGTAGGTGCCGACGGTGAGTGGGGCGACCAGTTCGCCGACGACACCGTCACCGCCCGGGAGGCGTGCGCCAAGGCGGGAGTCACCGTCGAGAACGCCTGGGAGCGTGAACTGATGGACCAGATGCGTCCGAGCAACGACCTCTGGCGGTCGATGGCCCGGCGCACGATGGCCCGCTGAACAGACAGCTGAATTGACCACATATCACCAGTCGACCCGGGGGGAACCCCGGGTCGCTCTCGTCACCTGCTCAGACCTGGCCGACCTCGACCCGGACGACCGGCTGGTCCTCGCCCCGCTCGCCGCCCGTGGCGTCGCCGTCCAGGCCGTCGTCTGGGACGACCCCGACGTCGACTGGTCGTCCTACGACCTGGTCGTGCTCCGCTCACCCTGGGACTACGCGCTGCGCCGCGACGAGTTCGTGTCCTGGGCGTCGACAGTGCCCACGCTCGTCAACCCGGCCGCCGTGGTCCGCTGGAACACCGACAAGCGCTACCTCGCCGAGCTGAGCGCCGCCGGTGTGCCAACCGTGCCGACAGCCTGGGTCATGCCGGGGGAGAGCTGGCAGCCGCCCGCCGAGACCGGCGAGTACGTGCTCAAACCCGCCGTCAGCGCCGGCAGTCAGGACACCGGCCGGTACGACCTGGCCGACCCGGAGCACCGCGACCTTGCCGCCGCACACGTTCGCCGACTCTCCGAGGCCGGCCGGGTCACCATGGTCCAGCCGTACCTGCGGGCCGTCGACACCGAAGGCGAGACGGCTCTGCTCTTCCTGGCCGGTCCCGAAGGGCTCGCGTTCAGCCACGCGATCCGCAAGGGTCCGATGCTGTCCGGGCCGGATTTCGGTCCGGACGGGCTGTACAAGGCCGAGGAGATCACCGCCCGTACCGCGCGCCCCGAGCAGCTGGCGGTGGCCGAGCAGACCCTCGCGACGGTGCCCGGCGGCACCCGACAGCTGCTCTACGCCCGGGTCGACCTGATCCCCGGCGCGGACGGCGAGCCGGTCCTGGTCGAGCTGGAGCTGACCGAGCCGTCGCTCTTCATCGGGTACGCGAACGGCGCCCCCGAGCGCCTCGCCACCGCGATCACCACTCACCTGGCCCGCAACGCCTAACCACTCACACAACAAGCAACTCCCGAACGGCCGCCCGCCCGCGCCGCGCGCACGTGCGTCCGGCTGCGGTGCTGCCGTCCTGCCGTCCTGCCGCGCTGCCTCGCTGCCGCCGGCAAGATCGCGCAACATCCTGGTTCTAGTGGCTTCCCGGCGTTCCGTGACCACTACATCCTGGTTCGAGTGCGATCTTGGTGGCCCGGGGCGCCAAGGCCGGGGTTCCGATCTCCAAAGGGGCGGCGTTCGTCGTCAAGATCTGCGCAGGATCAGGGATGTTGCTGTCTCCGGCGTGGTGGAGGCAGCAATATCGAGGATGTTGTGAGGATCTTGGGCGCGGGGCGCGGGGCGCGGGGCGCGGGGCGCGGGGCGCGGGGCGCGGGGCGCGGGCGCGGGGCGCGGGGCGCGGGGGTGTCCAGACAGAAAGAGCTGACCGGAGACACCCTCGGGGTGCCTCCGGTCAGCTATGTCGGTTTGCGGATTTAGTTCGCCATCAGATCGGCGCCACGCCAGCTGAAATCGGGCTCCGTTGCGAACCGCTCGGTGATCTTCACGAGATCCTCCGCGTACTTGTTCGCGTGGTGCCCGCAGAACACCAACTCGCTCCCACCCGCCAGAGTGATCCGGAGCTTCCCGGCAGCATTGCAGCGGTCGCACCGTTCATCGGCGGCTGGGGGAGCCGCCGTGACGGGCGGCGGCGTGAGGGTCGGGGTCATCGCCTTCCTCCTCTGGTCGTCACCGATGAACAATCTCTTCGGTCGTTGCTCACCTATCGTGCAACACCCTTACTAGGCACTGCCTTCCCTGTGTGCCCGCGGGGGACCGAGGTCACACCTGGAAGGGACAGTGTGCCGTGCACCCAGGGTGCCACGTCAACGATCACATTCGTGCATCCGGACGATCACCATCTGGTGTTGCACACCAGGTGGTCAAAACGACACGTTCGGTTGACGAAACCCGCTCAGTCCAGGTAATCCCGGAGGACCTGCGACCGGGACGGGTGACGCAGCTTGGACATCGTCTTGGACTCGATCTGCCGGATCCGCTCCCGGGTCACCCCGTAGACCTGGCCGATCTCGTCGAGCGTCCGCGGCTGGCCGTCGGTCAGGCCGAAGCGCAGACGTACCACACCCGCCTCACGCTCGGAGAGCGTCTGCAGCACCTGCTGGAGCTGGTCCTGCAGGAGCGAGAACGAGACGGCGTCGACGGCGACGACGGCCTCGGAATCCTCGATGAAGTCGCCGAGCTGGCTGTCGCCCTCGTCACCGATGGTCTGGTCCAGTGAGATGGGCTCCCGAGCGTACTGCTGGATCTCCAGCACCTTCTCGGGTGTGATGTCCATCTCCTTGGCCAGCTCCTCCGGAGTGGGCTCGCGGCCCAGGTCCTGGAGCAGCTCACGCTGTATGCGGCCGAGCTTGTTGATGACCTCGACCATGTGCACCGGGATGCGGATGGTGCGGGCCTGGTCGGCCATCGCGCGGGTGATGGCCTGCCGGATCCACCAGGTGGCGTACGTGGAGAACTTGTAGCCCTTGGTGTAGTCGAACTTCTCCACGGCCCGGATCAGACCGAGGTTGCCCTCCTGGATCAGGTCGAGGAAGGCCATGCCACGGCCCGTGTAGCGCTTGGCCAGCGACACCACCAGTCGGAGGTTCGCCTCCAGGAGGTGGTTCTTGGCCCGCTCGCCGTCGCGGGAGATCCAGCCCAGGTCACGGACCATCTCCCGGACGAGCTTCTCTTCGCCCTCGTCGGCGGCCCGCAGTCGCTCGGCGGCGTAGAGCCCGGCCTCGATCCGCTTGGCCAGCTCCACCTCCTGCTCGGCGTTGAGCAGCGGAACCTTGCCGATCTGCTTCAGGTACGCCCGGACGGAGTCGGCGGAGGCGGTCAGCTCGGCGTCGCGTCGCGCCTGCTTGAGGGCCTCGGACTCCTCGTCGTCCCACTCGAAGTCGTTGTCGGTCGCCGAGGCGGCGGCGTCGGTCTCGGCTGCCTGGGCCAGCTCGGCCGGCTCCTCGACCACCACGTCCTCGATCGCGGCGGCCAGCTCCTCCGGGTCGATCTCGCCCTCGGCGCCCTCGCCCTTGGCCTTGCCGCCAGCCTTGGTCGGCTTGGCCCCGGCAGCCGCTGCCACCGTCGCCTTGGTGGCTCGGGTCGACTTGGTCGCCTTCGTCGGCGTCGCCATTGCGGCCTCGGCGCCGGTCGCCTTGCGAGCGGCCACCTTGCGCGGGGCCGACGTCGCCGGGGCGTCGTCGCCGGCGGGTGCCTGCTTCGGAGCCGGCGCGGCGGCCTTCTTGGTGGTCTTGGCGGTGGTGGCCCGGGACGCGGGCGTGGTCGAGCGGGCCGCGGCGACGCGGCGACGGGTGCTCGCCGAGCCGTCCACCACGACGGTCACTCCCGCCTCGGAGAGCGCCCGCAGGATCTTCTTGGCCTGGGCCGGAGTCACCTCGGCGGACTCGACGGTGCGCGCGAGCTGAGCCGACGTGAGCTGACCACCGGCGCTCTGGGCGTGGGCGATCAGGGTGTCGGTGAGCGAGCGAACGTCGGCGCCGGGCTGGCGGGGTTCTGTCACGAATGACCTTCCGGAGGCGAAGAGCGGGCACGGCGGGTTCGTCCAGCGCAGCGAGGGTTACCGTGCCGGGCGATGTGGTTGAGGGACCCTCGTGTCACGGTCCGGCCGGTGGTCGGCGGTCCGTGCCGCGTGGGCAGGGGTGAATTGTAACGCCGTCTGCGGCGATCATCCTGCTCCGCACCGCGTACCGCCGGTGGGGACCGTCGGTGGGGTGGAGATATGGGCTTCGCGGTAATGATAGCCGCGCGGCCGGCGAAGGGCTTCCGTCGTCGCGCCGGGTGGCGCGCAGAACGTGTCCGAACTGCCGTTTGAGCAGGCAGTACGTGGTCGACGTGGCGGTTGCGAGGGCGCGCGTGTGGATCACCGGGGTCGTTGTCGGCCTGGCCGGTGGCGTCCTCACCAGGTCGCGGTTGGGCATCGGTTGTGAGCCGAGCGTGGACGGGGTGGTAAGCACTTAAGCGACATTACCAACCGAAAGGGGCATATTGCCGGAGGTCGGCCGGTCAAGCTGCGAGGACGGTGCGGTGCGCCCACTTCGCAGCGGATTCCGGCGCCGAAGATCCTGCTCTGGTGCCGTCGTACGGCGTCGGGAACGATGATCTTCCGAGGCTGGGTCGGTAGTTCACCCACCCACACGCACTCGGAGTGCGGAAAGAGGCGAATCATGACCAACTCGGCTACGACACCGTCGGAGCTGCTGACCATCGCGGTGAAGGTGGCTCGGGACGCGGCGGACACCGCGTACCGGATGCGTGCCGAGGGGGTCGTCGTCGCCGCCACCAAGAGCACCGTCACCGACGTGGTCACCGCCGCCGACCGCGCGGTGGAGCGGCAGATCCTCGCCGCGTTGGCCGCGCTACGCCCCGACGACTCGGTGCTGGGCGAGGAGTACGGGGAGGAAGCTGCCGGCGCGGCGCATAGCGGAGTGCGCTGGATCGTCGACCCGATCGACGGCACTGTGAACTACCTCTACGGGCTGCCGTACTCCGCTGTCTCGTTGGCCGCCGAGGTGAACGGGGTGGTGGTTGCCGGCGTCGTGCGTAACGTCAGCACCGGCGAGGAATGGACCGCCACGGCCGGAGGCGGGGCCTGGCGCGACGGTGCGCGCCTGCGCTGCTCCGGCGAGGCGGACCTGGGGCAGGCGCTGGTCGGCACCGGCTTCGGGTACGACGCCGGCCGTCGGGCGCACCAGGCGCAGGTGGTGGCCGGGCTGATCGCACACGTACGGGACATTCGGCGACTCGGCGCCGCGGCGCTGGACCTCTGCCTGGTCGCCGAGGGGCGGCTCGACGCGTACTTCGAGAAGGGTCTTGCGGCTTGGGACCTGGCGGCTGGCGGGCTGGTGGCCGCCGAGGCGGGGGTCCGGGTCGCTGGCCTGGCCGGCCGGCCGCCAGGGCCGGACCTGGTGGTCGCGGCCCCGCCCGCGCTCTTCGCGCCGCTGCACGACCGCTTGGCCGGGCTGGACGCCTCCGGCGGTCCCTGACCGGCGGACCAGGTCGGCCGGCTCCGAGCGGCCGGCTCCGGCCCTCCGACACCCGGTTCCGGGTGGTGGGCCCGGCTTTGACCGGTGGGCCCGGCTTTGACCGGTGGGCCCGGCTTTGACAGGCGGGCCCGGCTTTGACCGGTGGGCCGGGTCGCTACGGGTCGCCGGCCGGCGCTGCGGGGGACCGGTTACGCCGTCACTTGGCGGGTGGGGACGGGCAGGCGCCCTTGGGTGCCTCCGGGGGGCCCGAGTCGCCGAGCGACTGGTTGACCTCGGTCGTGGTGGCGAGCTGCTGGAAGCGGTTGCCCAGCACCACGTCCACGGTGTCGTCGGCGCGCTTCGGGTCGTAGCCCGGCACCGCGTTGTTGAGGAAGTACGCCTGGAGCAGGTGCGCGGAACCGACGCCCTTCGGGCCGTACCGCAGCACCGCGACGCTGTCGACCTTCTTCTCGTTCCCGGTCTTCTTGACCTGGAACTGTCGATTGCTGAACTCGTCGGCGACGGTGTGGGCGAGGCCGGGCTGATCCGTGGCGTTGAAAACGTTGATCTTGACGTCCTTGCGCTCGCGCAGGGTCAGATCCGCCAGCGGCCAGCCCTCGGGGCAACCCGCCGCGGTGCCCACGTTGCCCTGGCTGTCGCGGACCACGGCCACGACGACGAAGACCAGGGCGATGATCGCCAGCAGGCCGACGACGACGAGTGCTCGCACGCGCGCAAAACTCATCAGGGCTCTCCCCGGAACCTCAGTGGGTGGTGGCGGCCGGGAACGATCGCTCAGGCCGCCGGCCGTCGAATACGCCGCTGAGGTTAACGGTTGTCCGGCCGTCGCGTGGAAACAGCCCGACATGCCGGCGCGCCGACCGCGAACCGGGTACTACTACCCCTATCTTCGTGTCGCCTGAATCACATTGGGAACAATCTCGCGTGCGGGGGCGTACATCTCAGCCGCAAGGGCGGTATACATGCCTCGCCCAAGGGGGGGTAAGGTTCCGCGCTCGCAGGGGAGTCTCCCCAGCGAGCTCGACCCGTTCGGTCCTCGGGTCGGGTGCCCGACACAAGTGATGGCCGGCCAGCGGAACCGAAACAGCGTCGTCCGGCGTTACAACCGGAAGCGACAACATCGATATGGGAGAGTGAAACCGATGGCCACCGACTACGACGCCCCGCGTCGCGACGAGGTCGACCTCGGCGAGGACAGCCTGGAAGAGCTCAAGGCACGGCGCGTCGACTCACAGTCGGGCGCGGTGGACGTCGACGAGGCCGAGGTCGCCGAGAGCTTTGAGCTGCCCGGTGCCGATCTGGCCGACGAGGAGCTCACGGTCAAGGTGCTTCCGATGCAGCAGGACGAGTTCCGGTGCGCCCGCTGCTTCCTGGTCCACCACCGTAGCCAGCTGGCGGTCGAGCGCAACGGCGAGCTGATCTGCCGCGAGTGCGTCTGAGAAGCACGACAACACCGGCGGCGGCCTCCTGAACGGGGTCGCCGCTGCCGGTGTAGGCATGCGGCTGCGGTGGGTACCTGCTTGACTCGTAGCGGGTAGCCACAGCACCGGGAGGTCCGATGAGCGATCGAGGCGGCACCACCGAAGGCGGCACGGACGGCCTGGGTGCCACCCGTGGCACGGACGGCCTTGGTGCCACCCGTGGCACGGACGACCTCGGTGGCGACGGTGGCTCGGACGACCTCGGTGCCACCGTCGCGGCGTTGACCGCGGACGACATCGCGCCGGCCCGACGCCGCCAACTACTGACCCGAATGGTCGGGCAGGCCCGTGCACGGGGCATCTCCGACCTTTTCAAGCCCCGCGCCGCCGTGCGGTGGATGGTCGACGCCGTCGCCGAGATCGCCCCGCACGTGCCGGTACGGGACCTGGACACGTTGCGCCAGCACTTCCCCGGCCTGGACGACACCGCCCTGGCCGACCGGCTCATCCGTAACGCGTCGAGGACCACCGCCGCCATCGGCGCGGCCGGTGGGGGCGTCGCGGCCGTCGAGTGGACGGTGGCCCCGACTTTGCTCTCCGCGCCGGTGCTGCTGGCCGCCGAGACCGTGGCCGTGGTGGCGGTGGAGCTGAAACTCGTGGGAGAGCTGCACGAGATCCACGGCGTGGCGCTACCGGCCGCCGGGAGTCAACGGGCGGTCGCGCTGGTGCACTCCTGGGCCACTCAACGCGGCGTCAACCCGATGGTGCCCGGCGTGGGAGTGGGAGCGGTGCTCGGCACCGCCGCCCGCAAAGAGTTGCGGGACATGCTGCTGCGGCGCTTCGGTCGCAACCTCACCACGCTCGGGCCGTTCCTGACCGGGGCGGCGGTAGCCAGCTTCCTCAACCGTCGCGCCACCCAGCAGATGGCCGAGCAACTCCAGGTGGACCTGCGCCGGCGGGGTATCGCCCGGCCCGCGCCACCGGCGGCCCTCCCAGGCCCGCCGACCGGCACCTGAGCGGGCCCTTCGGCGCCAGACGGGCAATTGAGCGCCCTTCGGCGTCGGACCGCCAATTGAGCGCCCTTCGGCGTCGGGTCAGCCCGGCTCGCCCGCCGTCGGGTGGGAGGCCGACAGGGCGTCCCGTGCGGTCAGCACCGCCTCGGCCAGTTCGACCGGGTGGCGGGTGCTCACCACCCAGAACGGGGTCGGGTCCGCGGGATCGTCGAGGATCACCTGCACGGCGCCGCCAATCCACGGTCGCTGCACCACGAAGGCGAGCGGGTCCGCGCCGACGCCGAGCACCTCACGTCGGCCGGCCACGTCCAGCGGCACCACGTCGGCCACGAAACGAACCGGCAGGCGGGCGTCGTCCACCCGCAGCTCGGCGTCGGCAACCGCGACCCGGATCCGGCCCAGCCACCACAGCCCCACCGCGGTGAGCGGCACCAGCACGGCGAACGGCAGCCAGGCGCGGACGCCGGAGGCGCCCATCCAGATCTCGACGGCCAGCAACGCGGCGGCCACCAGCCCGGCCAGCCACAGCCACCAGGGCAGATCCAACCGCTCGGTGTACGACGAGCGGGCGGTGACCGGCGGCTGATCGGCGGACGGGGAGGGCGACATGCTCACTCCTGCGAGGGTACGGCGCACGGCGGCTCGACGAACCGGCAGGATGGCAGGGTCACCCCGCGAACCGGACGGAAGAGGGGACCCGTGACCGACGTCGTACCCGTGCCTGTGCAGTTGCTCGACCCGGAGCTGCCGTTGCCCACGTACGCGCATCCCGGCGATGCCGGGGCCGACCTGGTGGCGGCCGCGGACGTGGAGCTGCCACCTGGCGGCCGTGCCCTGGTGCCCACCGGCGTGGCCATCGCGCTGCCGGAGGGGTACGTGGGCCTGGTCCATCCCCGCTCCGGTCTGGCGGCCAGGCTCGGCGTGACGGTGCTCAACGCGCCCGGTACGGTCGACGCCGGCTACCGGGGTGAGATCCTGGTCAACCTGATCAATCATGATCGGGATGTGCCGGCGAAGATCTCCCGCGGCGACCGGATCGCTCAGCTCGTGGTCCAGCAGGTCGCGCGGGCGCGGTTCGAGCCGGTGGTCGAGCTGCCCGCGTCCCGGCGCGGGGCTGGTGGGCACGGGTCCACCGGTGGGCACGCCGGGCTGGTGCCGTCGCCGACGGGCCAGGACCGGGTCGAGCGGCGGCCGAGTGAGCCGGGCCGCGGGCAGACGGAAGAGGTGGCAGGGTGAGTGTGAACAGCGGAGGGCAGGCGCAGTGATCTTCTCCCGAAAGCGGGCCGACGCGGAGCGGCAGACCCGTGACGAGCGGGCCACCCAGGTCCCGGACCAGGGCGATGCGACGCCGACGTTGGAGCGCGGCCCGTACGACATCTCCGAGAGCTACGACGACGTGCAGCGACTCGACCTGGGCAGCCTGCACATCCCGGCGATCGCCGACGTCGAGGTGCGGGTGCAGGCCGACCCACAGGGTGTGGTCCAGCAGGTGGTGCTGGTGCACGGTGACAACGCGCTCCAGTTGGGCGTCTTCGCCGCCCCCCGGTCCGAGGGCATCTGGGACGAGGTGCGCGAGGAGATCCGGCAGTCGCTGCTCCGCGACGGCGCGAGCGCGCAGGAGGTCGCCGGCGAGTACGGCCCCGAGCTGCACGCGCAGGTGAACACGCCGGACGGCGCGACGAACCTGCGGTTCGTCGGAATCGACGGGCCGCGTTGGATGGTCCGGGGCGTCTTCCAGGGCCCGGTGGCCACCGACCCGGCCATGGCCGGTCCGCTCGTCGAGTGCCTGGACGGCCTTGTGGTCGACCGTGGGCAGGAGGCGAAGCCGGTCCGCGAGCCCCTGCCGCTGCGGCTGCCTCGGGAGATCGCCGACCAGGCCGAGGCCGAGGCGGGCGACGCCGCCGCCGCGCCGCGTCAGGTCTGACCGGCGCGCACCGGCCCGCCGGAACCAGCCCCGTCGGCGTACGCTGGCGGCACGGTTCCGGCGCCGCCGGGGCCGGCCGGGGACGGCGAGCGTGGAGAGGGTGACGCGGAGGTCATGACGACCGACGAGGGCAGGGTGTCGCTGCGGCGCATCCTGCAGAGGTTCACCGCCAGCGAGGCCGAAATCGACGCGCAGGAGTTGCGTCGGGAGAGCGCCCAGTGCGGCGGGATCCCCGCCCAGCAGTGTTCCCGGGGTCAGCTGGTCTCGGTCGCCGGTCGGCTGCGCACCGTGGTCTACACGCCGCGCACCAATCTGCCGACCCTTGAGGCCGACCTGTATGACGGCAGTGACGTGGTCACCCTGGTCTGGCTGGGGCGACGGCACATCGCCGGGATCGAGCCGGGCCGGCATCTGACCGCCCGTGGCCGGGTGGCCGTGCGGGACGACCGCAAGGTCATCTACAACCCCTACTACGAGCTGGACACGCCCAAGTGACGGCACTGCGGACGGAAGGCCGGCGATGACGACGGGACAGGACCGGGCGGCACAGCCGGATACCGACCCTCAGGACGAGGAGCCGCTGCCGACGATCGCCGAGCAGATGGCCGACCAGCTCGGCGGCTGGCGCGGGCTGGTCGAGTCCAGCATCCCGGTCGTGGTGTTCGTCGTCGCCAACATCATCGGCGAGCTGCGGCCGGCGGTGATCGCGTCGATCGCGGTCGCCGTGCTGATCGCGGGGCTGCGGCTGGCCCAGCGTCGACCGATCCGACACGCCGTCAACGGGCTCTTCGGCGTCGGTGTCGGCGCGGCCATCGCGTGGCGCACCGGCGACGAGCGTGACTTCTACCTTCCCGGCATCCTCTACGGCATCGGCTACGGCATCGCCCTGCTGGTCTCGGCCGCGATCCGGCAGCCGTTGGTGGGCTGGATCTGGTCGGTGCTGGTGGCCAAGGGCCGTTCGGAGTGGCGGTCCGACCCGAAGCTGGTGCGCACGTTCACCCAGCTGACGGTGCTCTGGGGCGTGGTCTGGCTGGCCAAGGTGGGCGTGCAGGCCGGGCTCTACCTGGCCCACCAGGACACCGCGCTGGGCGTGGCCCGACTGGCGTTGGGCTACCCGCCGTACGCGCTGCTGTTGCTGATCACGGTCTGGACGGTGCGCCGGGTCACCCGGGAGACACCGCCGGCCCCGCTGCCCAGCGCCTGAGCGACGTCGGGCGGCCGGACCGCTCGGCCCCGTGGGGTCAGCGTGAGCCGCGGGTCCGTTCGACGCTGTCCGGTCCGAGGATCACCGCGCGGACGGCGTCCTCCACCTCGGCGGTGCAGACGAAGATCAGCTCGTCCCCGGCCTCGATCGGGTCGTCCGGGCTGGGCACCAGGACCCGCTTGCCGCGCAGGATCGCCACCAGGGCGGCGTCTCGGGGCAGTGGCACGGCGTGGATCGGCTCACCGACGTACGGGGCGGTCGGCGGCAGGGTGATCTCGACGAGGTTCGCCTCGCCCTGTCGGAAGGTCATCAGCCGGACCAGGTCGCCGACGGTGACCGCCTCCTCGACGAGCGCGGCCATCACCCGCGGCTTGCTCACCGCGACGTCCACGCCCCACTGCTCGGTGAACAGCCACTCGTTCTCGGCCCGGTTGACCCGGGCGACCACCCGGGGCACCGCGAACTCGGTCTTGGCCAGCAGCGACAGCACCAGGTTGGTCTTGTCGTCGCCGGTCGCCGCGACCACCACGTCGCAGCCGGCGACGTCGGCCTCCTCCAGGCTGCTCACCTCGCACGCGTCGGCCAGCACCCACTCGGCGGCCGGCACCCGGTCCGGGCGAAGCATCTTGGGTTGACGCTCGATCAGCATCACCTGGTGGCCGTTGTCGATCAACTCCTGGGCGATCGAGCGGCCCACGTTGCCCGCGCCCGCGATGGCGACCCGCATGGCTCAGTGCCCTCCTTCCGGCGGCGTCGCCGCCACCGACGTGACAGTCGCCACGATGTCATCGCTGACCAGCATGAACGCCTGGTCGCCCTCCTGAATGACTGTGGAGCCGGTGGGCAGCGTGCCGATGCCGAAGCGGATCAGGTAGGCCACCCGCGCCCCGGTCGCGTCCTCCAGCGTCCGCACCGGTCGGCCGATCCAGTCCTTGTGTACGGGCACCTCGACGATCGACACCGTGCTCGTGGGGTCGCGGAAGATCTCCACGTTGCCCTCCGGGACCAGGTGTCGCAGCATCCGGTCCGCCGTCCACCGCACGGTCGCCACGGTGGGGATGCCCAGCCGCTCGTAGACCTGCGCCCGGCGCTGGTCGTAGATGCGGGCGGCGACCCGGGACACGCCGAACGTCTCGCGGGCCAGCCGGGCCGAGATGATGTTGGAGTTGTCGCCGCTCGACACCGCCGCGAAGGCGTCCGCGCGTTCGATGCCGGCCTGCCGGAGCACCTCGCCGTCGAAGCCGGCCCCCGTCACGGTGATCCCGGCGAAGTCGGGGCCGAGCCGGCGGAAGGCGTCGGCGTCCTGGTCGATCACCGCCACCGAGTGCCCTCGGGACTCCAGGCTGTGGGCGAGCGTCGACCCGACCCGACCACATCCCATGATCACGACGTGCACGCTGTCCCTCCCAAGGTGCGTACCACTCCCGCTGCCGGTGGCCTTCGAGTGCGAGCCTGCCACGTCCCGGTCACGAGCGGAGACCGACCGTACCCCGCCGTCGCGAGCAGCGGTGATCGCCCACCCCCGCGCCCCCGCCGTGGTGGTCGTACTCTTGGCGTTCGTGGCCAGTCCCACCTCGCTGCTGAAGCGGCTTCTTCTCGGTCGACCGTTCCGGTCCGACCGGCTCCAGCACACCCTCCTGCCGAAGCGCATCGCGCTGCCCGTGTTCGCGTCCGACGCGCTGTCCAGCGTCGCGTACGCGCCCGACGAGATCCTGCTGACCCTCTCCATCGCCGGTGCCTCCGCGTACGTCTTCTCGCCGTGGATCGCGCTGGCCGTGGTCGTGGTCATGCTCACCGTGGTGGCGAGCTACCGGCAGAACGTGCACGCCTACCCGTCCGGTGGCGGCGACTACGAGGTGGCCACTGTCAACCTGGGGCCGAAGTTCGGCGTCGGGGTGGCCAGCGCGTTGCTGGTCGACTACGTGCTCACGGTGGCGGTGTCGGTCTCCTCCGGGGTGGCCAACCTGGGCTCGGTGGTGCCGTTCGTGGCCACCCACAAGGTCCTGATCGCAGTGAGCGCGGTCGTCCTGCTGAGCGCGGTCAACCTGCGTGGTCTGCGCGAGTCGGGCACGGCGTTCGCCATCCCCACCTACGGCTTCGTGATCGTGATGGGCGGCATGCTGCTCACCGGTCTGTTCCGGGTCTTCGTGCTGGGTGACGAGCTGCGCGCGCCGAGCGCCGACCTGGTGATCCAGGCCGAGCACAGTGTGACCGGTTTCGCGCTCATCTTCCTGCTGCTGCGGACGTTCAGCTCGGGCGCCGCCGCGCTCACCGGTGTCGAGGCGATCTCCAACGGGGTGCCCGCGTTCAAGGCGCCGAAGAGCCGCAACGCCGCCACCACCCTGCTGCTGCTCGGCACCATCTCGGTGAGCATGCTGGTCGGGATCATCTGGTTGTCCCGGCTGACCCACCTCCAGTTCGTGGAGGACCCGGGCCTCCAGATCATCTCCGGCCCCGAGGGGTACGTGCAGAAGACGGTCACCACCCAGCTCGGCGAGACGGTCTTCGGCTCCGGGTCGATCCTGCTCTACGTGGTGGCCGGGATGACCGCCCTGATCCTCTTCCTGGCCGCGAACACCGCGTTCAACGGTTTCCCGGTGCTCGGCTCGATCCTCGCCCAGGACCGCTACCTGCCCCGCCAGTTCCACACCCGGGGCGACCGGCTGGCCTTCTCCAACGGCATCGTCTTCCTGGCTCTCTTCGCGATCGTGCTGATCGTCGGTTTCCAGGCCGAGGTGACCCGACTCATCCAGCTCTACATCGTCGGGGTCTTCGTCTCGTTCACCGTCTCCCAGGCCGGCATGATCCGGCACTGGAACCGGCACCTGCGCACCGAGCGGGACCCGGAGGCGCGCCGCCGGATGTACCGCTCGCGTGCCATCAACACCTTCGGCGCGGGCCTGACCGGCGCGGTGCTGGTGATCGTCCTGATCACGAAGTTCCTGCTCGGTGCCTGGATCGCCATCGCCGCGATGGCGGTGATCTATGTGCTGATGCTGGCGATCCGCCGGCACTACGACCGGATCGCCGTCGAGCTGACCCCGCCGGACGAGGGCCGGGCCGTGCTGCCCGCCCGCAACCACGCCATCGTGCTGGTCAGCAAGCTGCACCAGCCGACGCTGCGGGCCATCGCCTACGCCCGCGCCACCCGGCCGGACACGCTCACCGCGGTGACGGTCAACGTGGACGAGAAGGACACCCGGGACCTCCAGGCCGACTGGGAGCGACGGGAGATGGCCATTCCGCTCACCGTGATCGACTCGCCGTACCGGGAGATCACCCGCCCGATCCTCGACTTCGTCGCCTCCACCCGCCGCAAGTCGCCCCGGGACGTGGTCACCGTGTTCATCCCCGAGTACGTGGTCGGCCGTTGGTGGGAGAACCTGCTGCACAACCAGAGCGCCCTGCGCCTCAAGGGCCGGCTGCTCTTCGAACCGGGGGTCATGGTGGTCAGCGTGCCGTGGCAGCTCGCGTCGACAGCGAGCAAGAACCTGGACCGGCTGGACGCCACACTGTCCCGGACACCGGCGCGTGGGCCACGGAGCGCCGTGCCAGCGCCGGTCGCCGCACCGCCGGTGGCCGCCGCGCCGCCCGGCGAGGGCGGTCCTGAGAACAGCGCAACGATGGGGAACACTCGTGACTGAGCCAGGCGGTCAGCGGACCGCGACACCCGGGACGCCGTCGGCGTCGGCCTCACCGGCGTTCGAGCGGGGCCTGGCCGAGACGGACCGGGTCGAGCTGACCGTCGACGCGGTCGCGCCCGGCGGGCACTGTGTCGCCCGGGTGGACGGGCAGGTGGTCTTCGTCCGGCACGCGCTGCCGGGTGAGCGGGTCGTCGCCGAGGTCACCGAGGTGCACCGGGGGTTCGTCCGGGCCGACGCGGTGACAGTGCTGGAGCCCTCACCGGACCGGGTCGAGCCGCCCTGCCCGTACGCGAAGCCGGGTGCCTGCGGGGGCTGCGACCTCCAGCACGTCGCACCGGCCGCCCAGCTGGCCTGGAAGACCGCAGTGGTCCGCGAGCAGTTGGTCCGCCTCGGTGGGCTGACCGACGTCGAGCTGGACCGGCTCGGCGTGCGCGTCGAGGCGTTGCCCGGTGGGCTGCTCGGCTGGCGCTCCCGGGTCCGTTACGCGGTCGACGCCGCCGACCGTGCCGGCCTGCTCAAGCACCGCTCGCACGAGGTGGTGCCGATCGACCGCTGCCGGATCGCCCACCCGGCCATCCAGCAGCTTCCGGTGCTCACCCCCACCGGTGCGCGCTGGCCGGCCGCCGAGGCGGTGGAGACCGTCGCCAGCACCGGCGGAGACGTCACCGTCACGGAGATCCGCGACGGGGCGCCCGCCCCGGTCATTGGCCCGACCGAGGTCCGCGAGGTCGCCGCCGGACGGGACTGGACGCTGCCCGCTTCCGCGTTCTGGCAGGTGCACCCGGCCGCCGCGGACGCCCTCTCCGCAGCCGTGCTGGAGTTGCTGGACCCGCAGCCGGGCGAGGTCGCCTGGGACCTCTACGGCGGCGCTGGGCTGTTCGCCGCCGGGCTGGCCGCACGGGTCGGCGCCACCGGCCGGGTGACAGTTGTCGAAGCGGCGGCGCAGGGTGTCGCCGCCGCCCGAAAGAACCTCGCCGACCAGCCCAGCGTCGAGGTGGTGTCGGCACGGGTGGAGACCGCGCTGGCCCGCCGACGGATCACCGGCCCGGTCGACGTGGTGGTGCTCGACCCGCCGCGCTCCGGGGCCGGAGCCCAGGTGGTCCGCGCGCTGGTCGCCGCGGGCCCGCGGGCGGTCGCGTACGTGGCCTGCGACCCGGCCGCCTTCGCCCGGGACGTGCGTACCTTCGCCGACCTCGGTTGGCGGCTGGCGGCGCTCCGGGGCTTCGACCTCTTCCCGATGACGCAGCACGTCGAGCAGGTCGGGCTGCTGCTTCCCCCGGACGTGCGGTAGAAGCTGCTGCTTCCCCGGACGCGCGGTAGAACCTGCCGGGTGGCACCTGACCGGCGGCTCAGCTGCCCACTGCCGGCCCGGCCGAGGTGCCTGGGGCTCGGGCCGGGCTGCGGAGTACCGGGGGGCCGATAGACTCTCCGGTCATGAGTGTTGAAGAGGACACGGCCAACCACGGCCGGCTGCTGGGGACGGTTCGCGGTCCGCAGGACGTCAAGCGGATGTCCGGCGAGGAACTGGACGTCCTCGCCGCCGAGATCCGGGACTTCCTGATCACCAAGGTCTCCCGCACCGGCGGGCACGTCGGGCCCAACCTCGGTGTGGTCGAGCTGACGCTCGCCATGCATCGCGTCTTCGACTCACCCCGGGACCGGCTCCTGTTCGACACCGGCCACCAGGCGTATGTACACAAGATCCTTACCGGGCGTCAGGCCGGCTTCGACAAGCTCCGCCAGCGCGGTGGCCTCTCCGGCTACCCCAGCCAGGCGGAGAGCGAGCACGACCTCATCGAGAACTCGCACGCTTCCACCGCGCTGTCCTACGCCGACGGCCTCGCCAAGGCGTACGCCCTCCGGGGCGAGGCGCGCAGCGTCGTGGCCGTGGTCGGCGACGGCGCGCTGACCGGCGGCATGTGCTGGGAGGCGCTGAACAACATCGCCACCGCCGGCAACTCCCTCGTGATCGTGGTCAACGACAACGGTCGGTCCTACTCGCCGACCATCGGCGGGCTGGCCGACCACCTCTCCTCGCTGCGGCTCAACCCCGGCTACGAGAAGGTCCTCGACACCGTCAAGGACGCCCTCGGCTCCACGCCGCTCGTCGGCAAGCCGATGTACGAGGTGCTGCACGCGGTCAAGAAGGGCATCAAGGACGCGGTCGCCCCGCAGGCCATGTTCGAGGACCTGGGCATCAAGTACGTGGGCCCGGTGGACGGGCACGACGTGACGGCGGTCGAGGCGGCGCTGCGCGCGGCCAAGAACTTCGGCGGCCCGGTCATCGTGCACGCCGTCACCCGCAAGGGCTACGGCTACCGTCCCGCCGAGGAGGACGAGGCCGACTGCCTGCACGGCCCCGGCAGCGCCTTCGACGTGGAGACCGGCGCGCTGCTCGCCGCCCCGTCGGTGAAGTGGACGCACGTCTTCGCCGACGAGCTGCTGGCCATCGCTGACGAGCGCCCGGACGTGGTGGGCATCACCGCCGCCATGGCCGAGCCCACCGGCATCGCCAAGCTGGCCCGCAAGTACCCCGAGCGGGTGTACGACGTGGGCATCGCCGAGCAGCACGCGGCCACCTCGGCGGCCGGTCTGGCGCTCGGTGGCCTGCACCCGGTGGTGGCGGTCTACGCCACCTTCCTCAACCGTGCCTTCGACCAGGTCCTGCTGGACGTGGCGATGCACAAGCTGCCGGTGACCTTCGTACTGGACCGGGCGGGCATCACCGGCCCGGACGGGCCCAGCCACTACGGCATCTGGGACATGTCGGTCTTCGGTGTGGTGCCGGGGCTGCGGATCGCCGCTCCCCGCGACGCCGCCACCCTGCGCGAGGAACTGCGCGAGGCGATGGCCGTCGACAACGGCCCGACAGTGGTGCGGTTCCCAACCGGTGCGGTCGCCGCGGACCTGCCGGCGCTGCGCCGGGTCGGCACTGTCGACGTGCTGGCCGAGTCCGCCCGTACCGACGTGCTGCTCGTCGCCGTCGGCTCCTTCGGCCAGTTGGGCATGGAGGTGGCCGCCCGGGTCGCCGAGCAGGGCTACGGCGTCACCGTCGTCGACCCCCGCTGGGTGCGCCCGGTCCCGGCGGAACTGGTCGACCTGGCCGCCCGCCACCGGCTCGTGGTCAGCGTCGAGGACGGCGTCCGGGTCGGCGGGGTGGGCGACGCGCTCGCCCAGGCGATGCGCGACGCCGACGTCCGGGTGCCGCTCAAGGACCTGGGTGTACCGGCCGACTGGCACCCGCACGGCACCCGCGCGCAGATCCTCGCCGACCTGGGCCTGACCGCTCAGGACGTGGCCCGCAACGTCACCGGTTGGATCTCCGGCCTGGACGCCACCCCGGACCGCCTCACCCCCAGCGACGCAGCCGCACAGAACTGACGAGAACAAACAACGGCGGGCGTCCCTCGGGACGCCCGCCGTCGCCTATGCACCCCCACTCCGCAGTCCGCAGCCCCCAGTCCGCAGGCCGCCGCC
>NZ_JBEZEH010000038.1:0-38965 GCF_040648775.1 Micromonospora sp. NPDC049089 | reverse complement strand
GACCCGGGCCAGCCCGAGCGCGCGCACATCCACCGCCACGTCGGGGCCGTAGGACTCGACGAGGCGGCGCTCGAAAGCGTCCGCGTCGATCGTGTATTCCTGTGGACCCTCGACCTCCAACACGTGCGCCGCCAGAACACAGCCGACCTGCGCCGCCCGCTCGATGGGCAGGTCTGTGGCGAGCGCGGCGAAGAAGCCGGCCCGGAAGCCGTCGCCGACGCCTGTCGGGTCGACGATGTCGCCCACCCGGGCCGCCGGCACCAGGACGTCGCCGTCCCGCCCGGTGATCCGTACCCCATTGGCGCCCAGGGTCACGACCCGCACGCCCACGCGGCGCAGGATGTCGTCTTCGCTGAGCCCGGTCTTCGACTCCAGCAGCGCCGCCTCGTACTCGTTCGTCAACAGGTAGCCAGCGCCGTCGATCATCGCCTCGATGTCGGCCGACGGCATCCGGGCCAACTGCTGTGACGGGTCGGCGGCGAAGGGCAGGCCCAGCCGACGGCAGGCGGCGGCGCGGGCGAGCATCGTGTCCGGGTTCTCCGCGGCGACGATGACGAGCCCGAGCCCTCCGGCGCGCTCGGCGACACCGTCGAGGCTGATCCGGTCGGGCTCGCCCATCGCGCCGGGATAGAACGAGGCGATCTGGCAGAGATCGGTGTCGGTGGTGCAGATGAACCGGGCAGTGTGGGCGATGGAGCTGACCTGCACCTCCGAGCAGTCGACCCCGTGCCGCTCCAGCCAGCTGCGGTAGTCGCCGAAGTCACCGCCAACCGCGCCGAGCAGCACCGGCCGGTGCCCGAGTTGGGCGAGCCCGAAGGCGATGTTGGCGGCGACCCCGCCGCGCCGGACAACGAGGTCGTCGACGAGGAACGAGAGCGAGACGGTGTCGAGGCTTCCGGCGATGAGTTGCTCGGCGAACCGCCCCGGAAAGCGCATCAGATGGTCGGTCGCGATCGAGCCGGACACGGCGATCATGCGGAGGGGCCCTCTCAGTAGCGGTAGTGGTCGGGCTTGTAGGGCCCTTCGACCGGGACGCCGAGGTAGCTGGCTTGTTCCTTCGTCAGTTCGGTGAGGCGGACACCCAGCGCGGAGAGGTGGAGTCGGGCCACCTTCTCGTCCAGGTGCTTGGGGAGGGTGTGGACACCGATCGGGTACTGGTCGGTCCTGGTGAACAGCTCGATCTGCGCGATGGTCTGGTTGGCGAAGCTGTTCGACATCACGAAGCTCGGATGCCCGGTGGCGTTGCCCAGGTTCAACAGCCGGCCCTCGGACAGCACGATGATCGAGTGGCCGTCGGCGAACCGCCACTCATCCACCTGCGGCTTCACGGTGATCCGCTCGACATCGTCGCGTTTCGCGAGACCTGCCATGTCGATCTCGTTGTCGAAGTGACCGATGTTTCCCACGATCGCCTGGTGCTTCATCCGCGCCATGTGCTCGTTGGTGATCACGCTGAAGCAGCCCGTCGCGGTCACGAAGATGTCAGCGGTCTCGACCACGTCGTCGATGGTTGCGACCTGGTAGCCGTCCATCGCCGCCTGGAGGGCGCAGATCGGATCCACCTCGGTCACGATGACCCGCGCACCCTGACCACGCAGACTCTCGGCGCAGCCCTTGCCGACGTCGCCGTAACCGAACACCACGGCGACCTTCCCGCCGATCAGCACATCGGTGGCCCGGTTGATCCCGTCGATCAGTGAGTGCCGGCAGCCGTACTTGTTGTCGAACTTGCTCTTGGTCACCGAGTCGTTCACGTTGATCGCCGGGAAGAGCAGGCTCCCTGCCTGCTGCATCTCGTACAGCCGGTGCACGCCCGTGGTGGTCTCCTCGGTCACTCCCCTGATCCCGGCCGCGAGCCGCGTCCAGCGGCGGTTGTCCTCGCGCAACGACCGCGTCAACACACCGAGGATGACCTCGTACTCCTCGGAGTCCGCGCTCTCCGGGGACGGGACCGCGCCGATCGCCTCGAACTCGGCGCCCTTGTGCACCAGCAGCGTGGCGTCACCACCGTCGTCAAGGATCATGTTCGGGCCCTGGCCGTCCGGCCAGAGCAGCGCCTGCTGGGTGCACCACCAGTACTCGTCGAGGGATTCGCCCTTCCAGGCGTAGACCGGGACACCCTCCGGAGCGTCCGGGGTGCCGGTCGGGCCGACCACGATCGCCGCCGCCGCGTGGTCCTGGGTGGAGAAGATGTTGCAGGACGCCCACCTGACCTGCGCGCCGAGCGCCACCAACGTCTCGATCAACACGGCCGTCTGGATTGTCATGTGCAGCGAGCCCGTGATCCGAGCGCCCTTCAACGGCTGCCGCGAGGCGAACTCCCTCCGGATCGACATCAGACCCGGCATCTCGTGCTCGGCCAGCTCAATCTCCTTACGCCCGAAGGCTGCCAGCGACAGATCCGCCACCTTGAAATCGCTGAAGTCACCAGTCATGTCCGCACCTCCCCCACCAGTGTCGAGAACCGATGGAGTCCGGTTCAACCGCGCACTTGCTCGGTGGGGAAGACTCGACGGGTCCGTCTACTCCGGCTGGTTGGGAGTGCCGCGACCCAGCTCGTAGGGGGACGTCACGCCCTCGTAGGCGAGGTGCATCACCATGCCGTTGGCCGCGTGGTCGAGGTTGTGGCAGTGGTCCATCCAGAGACCCGGGTTGTCCGCCGTGAAGCCGATCTCGTAGATCTCGCCGGGGATCACGTCGAGGCTGTCGATCCACCACGGTGACCCGGTCGCGGCGACCCCGTTGCGGGACAGGACCAACGCGTGATGGCCGTGCAGGTGCATCGGGTGGTTCTGGTGACTGCGGTTGACGAGCCGCACCTTGACCACGTCGTCCGTCCGGACCATGAGCGTCGGTGTGTCGGGGAAGCTGTGCCCGTTGATGATCGGCACCAGGTGGAGACCCCCGTTGTAGAAGGACAGCCGGTCGTCGAGGAGCTGGGTGAACGAGCGGTCGTACGACGAGCCGGCGTCGAAGGGCCGGGAGACGCCGGAGCCGTACGACAGCGGGTCGAACCGGTCCCCGTCGTCGACGATCCTCGGCGTCGACGTGTCGCCCGGTGGCGCCAGGACCAGCCCGGCGTCGCGGTTGGCGAGGTCCGTCAGCCGCACCGGGCCCGCCGGCATCGTGAACGTCACGTCGTAGCGTCCACCGGTCGCCAGCCCGAACCGCGGGTCGGTCAGCGGGGTCGGGCCGTTGACGTCGACCCCGTCGATCGCCGCCACCCGTACCGGTGTGCCGTTGACCGTCAGGGACCGCGGACGGCTGTCGGTGGACGGGTTGTTGTCGGTGTTGACCAGACGCAGCCGCACCGGAGTGCCCGGGGCGACCTCCTGGCGTTGCAGCGTGTCACTCGTGCCGAACGAGACGATGGTGTCGGTCGGCGTACGCCACTCGTGGGCCTGCACGACGAAGTCCCGCTCGCCGGGTGGTGGTCCGCCGCGCGGCTCGACGATCAGCGCGCCGAACAGGCCCCGCCTGATCGCCTCCAGTGGGTTCTGGTGGGTGTGGTACCAGAAGGTGCCGACCTGCTCGGCGAGGAACCGGTAGGTGAAGCTGCCGCCCGGCTTTACCGCGTTCTGGGTCGCGCCGGCCACGCCGTCCTCACCGTTGGGGACATCGAGACCGTGCCAGTGGATGGTCACGTTCTCGTCGGGGATCTCGTTGTGCAGCGTCACCTCGACGAGGTCTCCCTCGCGGACCCGCAGCTCCGGCCCGGGCGACTGTCCGTTGTACGTGAGCGCCTCGATCTCCGCGCCCGACGAGAGCCGTACCGTCGCGTTCTTCGCGGTCAGCGTGAAGGCCCTGTCGGGCTTGCCGGTCCGCGGCCCGCGCAGGTCGTCGACGGAGACCCCGCCATGACCGCCGTGACCGAACGACGGGCCTCCGCCGTAGTCGACGTTGTCGTGCGACATCATGCTCGTCCGGTCGGGCAGCCTGCTGCTCTGCGCCACGTAGGTGATGCCGGCGGCGACGACCAGCACCACGACGGCGGCCTGCGCGGTGGCGCGCAGACCGCGGGCCCGCCGGCCACGGCGCGCGAAGTCGGTGGCGGTGACGACCCGCAGGCGACGCCCCTGCCAGAACCACAGCACCACCACCGACAGCAGGATCGGCGCGGAGTGGGTCGCGATGTCGTCGAGGTAGGACGGGACCGGACGGGACACGTACGCGACGTAGACGCCGACAACTGTCGCCACGGCCGTCACCTGGACCGGCACGACGAATCGGGGGTCGGCGGCGGAGGAGCGCGTCCCGGCGTCGACCGGTGCGTCGTCGCGGTTGGCCAGGGCGCGCAGGCCCGGCACGGTCCAGAGGGCGACGGCCAACATCGGCAGCAGCAGGAGCGGCATCTGCACGATCACGCGGTTGTCGGCAAAGATCCAGTCGACGGCGAGCATCAGCCCGATCGCGACGCACTTGACGACCAGCACCACCAGCGCGGCGACGAGCAGACGCAGCAACCGACGGGCGCTCTTCCGTAGCGCCTCGGGTGTCGGCCGCCAGGCCAGCCGCGTGGCGAGGATGGCCGCGGACAGCCAGATCAGGAACAGGACCCCGGCCAGGATCCCGTCGGCGTTCTCTCCGACCTCGAACATGACGCCAACGTACGAAGGCTGCGTACCGGGTGGCATCCGCCGAGGAACGGCCGGTGCGTACGGGAATCGCCGTAGCCCGCACCACCCGGGAAACAGGGGCCGTAGTCAGCTGCCGGGCGCGACGAGCCCCGTCTGGTAGGCGAGGACGACGAGTTGCGCGCGATCGCGGACGCCGAGCTTGACCATGGCTCGGTGGACGTGGGTACGGGCCGTGGCCGGGCTCATCGACAGCCGGCGTCCGATCTCCTCGTTCGTCAGCCCGATGGCCACCAGGCTCATCACCTCGCGCTCGCGGTCGGTCAACACCGCCAGCCGGCCGCCGTCGACGGGCGTCGGTGCGACCGTGCTGACGAACGCGCTCACCAGCCGGCTCGTCACCCGCGGCGAGATCAACATGTCGCCGCCGGCCACCACCCGCACCGCCTGGCGCAGCTCGTCGGGCTCGATGTCCTTGAGCAGGAAGCCACTCGCGCCGGCCCGCAGCGCCTCGAAGACGTACTCGTCAAGCTCGAAGGTGGTCAGGACGATGACCCGCACGGCCGGGAACCGCTCGACGATCGCGGCCGTGGCCCGCACGCCGTCGAGCACCGGCATTCGCACGTCCATCAGCACGATGTCCGGCCGGGTCGCGGCGACCATCTCGACAGCCTGGGCGCCGTTGGACGCCTCACCGACCACCTCCAGGTCGTCGCTGTGGTCGAGCAGGCCCCGGAAGCCGGCCCGCACGAGTGTCTGGTCGTCCGCCAGCACCATCCGGATCGTCACGCTGTCTCCCCCACCTCGACCGGCAGCCGCGCGGCCACCCGGAACCCCCCACCCTCCGGCCGGGGCCCGGCCTCAAGGGATCCGCCGGCAGCGGTGGCCCGTTCCCGCATGCCGGCCACCCCGTGCCCCCGCCGGCCAGCCCCGGACCCGACCCCGTCGTCGACGATCTCCACTGTGACGGCGTCGCCCGCGTAGGCGATCGTGACGTCGACGGTCGTTGCTCCGGCGTGCTTGACGGTGTTCGTGATCGACTCCTGCACGATCCGGTAGACCGAGAGCGCCACCTCCGGCGGGATCGGGCGCGGGGTGCCCGCGGTTCCCGACCGCACCTTCACGCCGGCCTGTTCGGCGACAGCGAAGACCCGCGCCAGATCGGGCACCTCCCCGGGGTCGCGGAGCATGCCGATGGCCGAGCGCACCTCGTGCATGGCGTCACGGGCCGCGCCCCGGATGTTCCGTAGCGCCGCCCGCGCCTCGGCCGGCCTGCTGTCGAAGATGTCGTCGGCGAGGCTCGCCTGCACACTGATCGCGGCGATCGTGTGACCGAGTACGTCGTGGACCTCGCGGGCGATGCGGAGCCGCTCCTGGGCGACCTCGTGTTGACGCTCCTGGCGCATCACCGCGAGACGTTGCTGTGCCTCGGCCAGCCGGACCCGGCGGGTGCGGATCGTCTCGGCGAGCAGCACCACTGCCGCGAGTAGCGAGCCCTCTTCGAGGGTGGCCGAGAGAGCAGGGAAGAAACCCTCGCCGAGCAGCGTGTACCGCATGATCAGCTCAAGGACGACGAAGAACCCGGCGACGACGAGCGCCCAGGTGAACCGGCCGGCGGCCGCGACGGAGAAGAGGGCGGCGGCCAGCGGGAGGGCGGGCGGGATGCCCGGGTACTCGAGGACGTAGTAGATCATCAGCGCGGTGACCGAGCCGACCAGCACCAGTAGCGGCCAGCGGCGTCGGAAGACCAGGAGCAGCCCGATCACCGCGCCGATCGCGTAGGCGCGCGCATCCGGCGGCCGGGCGCCGGGCTCGTCGGCGACCCGGATCGCCACCGCCACCACGGCCGCGACGACGACCGCGATGAGGGCATCGATCGCGATTCGCCTGACGGCCGGGTTCATGTCCGCAACGGTACGACGCGCGCACGGTCCGTCAGCGAAGGGCCCTTCCCGACCGTGAACTGTCCGCAAAGGCCCGTCGGCTCAGCCGTGGGGCCCGGAGCCGGTCGGCTCCGGGCCCTCCCTCTGCCGAACTCAGGGGCTGGTGCAGGTGACGCTGCTGGGCGCGGTGGCACCGTTGCCCGTGGCGGTGAACCCGAAGGTGGTCGATGCGTTCGGGCCAACTGTGCCGTTGTAGGCGGCGTTTCTGACCGTGACGCTGCCGGTGGTGCCCGTGTTGACGCCACTCCACAGACTGCTGATGGCCTGACCACTGGCCAGAGTCAGGCCCACCGTCCAGCCGTTCAAGGGCGCGGTGGAGGTGTTGGCCACTGTCACCTCGACCTGGAAGCCGCCGGGCCAGGTGTTGGTCGTCCGGTAGGTGGCAGCGCAGGTACCGGGCCCCCCGGTCGGCGGCGGGCTGGTCGGCGGATCGGTGGGCGGGTCAGTCGGCGGGTCGGTCGGCGGGTCGGTCGTGGGCGGCGTGGTCGACGCGAACTGGCTGAAGAACCTCCAGATTTCCCCCGACGTCCAGGTCCGCGAGTCGTTGGGGCTGCCCGACCCGTCCACCGGGCTCGGGGTGTGGTCCCCGTCGAACGCCGCCCACTGCACCGGGTAGCCGGCCCGGCAACCCGCGTACGTCGTGGTGATGTGGGTGAGGCTGCCTCGGCTCGGCTCCCGTGGGCTCTGCGCGGTGCAGCCGTTGTTTCGTACGAACGTGTCGCGCAGTTGCCGACCCTGGGAGATGTTCAGCACGCTGTCGTAGATGCCGTGGATGCCGAAGTAGGCGACCGGCTGCGTACCCCCGTTGCACCCGCTGAGGTTCGCGCCGGACAGGACGGTGACCGCGCGGATGATCGTGGGCCGGGCGCACGCCACCGCGTAACTCATCGCTCCGCCGTAGCTCCAGCCCAGGGCGAAGCGCTGGGTGGTGTCCACGCACAGATCGTTCTCGATCTGCCGGGAGATGTCGTCGAAGAGGGTCAGGTCCCGACCGTTGGTGTTGGCCCAGCCGGCGTTGAGACCCTGCGGGGCGACGAAGATCGCGCTGTTGTTCGACAGCGGCTGTAGCCCGTAGTAACCGGCCGAGGTGACGTTGTTGGCCGAGCCGTTCAACCAGTGGAAGCCGAAGATCAGCCGGTAGGGGCGGTTCCGGTCGTAACCGTCCGGTATCCGCAGGTTGTACGTACGACTCTGTCCGCTGCTCTGAATCGTCCGCGTCCCGCTGGCGAGCGTGGGGGCCTTGCCGCAGCCGGCGGTCGCCGCGAGGGTGCCGTTGGTGGCGGCCACCGCCGTCGCACCGAAGCCGCCGCTCAACACGCCGCCGGTGGTGGCCGCGAGAACAAGCGCCGCGGCCGCGATGGATGGGAGGAAGAACCTACGTCTCAGCATTGCTGGGGCTCCTTGCCGTTCGACGACCAACAGTGGTCGCCTGGCATCGACGGGGGCCCGGACTGGTCACCGACCGGGAAGGCGGCGGGAGGGGGCGGGCCCCTCGGCGCGTCTTCGCCGCTGGCTCGGGTGACCGGGAGCGTGCCCTTCACTCCCGGGTGAAAGATAGCATGTTATCGATAACACACCGAGCCGATCGGGCCTCCCGGGCTCACGTCCCGAGCGGCCGGGCCGCCCACTCGACAGCCACTTCGTGCAGGTCACCGGTGCGAAAAAGCGGGGGCTCGTGCAGCAGGAAGTCACGGTGGCTGATGTTCCAGGCGTACGCCCCGGCCATGGTGAAGGCCAGCACGTCGCCCACGCCGATCGGCCCCGCAGTGGCCGAGAAGGACAGCACGTCCTTCGGTGTGCAGAGTTGCCCGACCACTGTGACCGGCCCGCCGTCGGTGCGGGGGCCGCCGGCAGCCGGCCGTTGGTGCACGGTGAACGGCTGCGCGTGCCCCTTCGCCGCCGGAGTCCGTAGGTGGTGCGTCCCACCGGCCACCACCACGAACCACTCGCCGTAGGAACGCTTCACGTCGACGACCTCGGTGAGGTACGCCCCGCAGTAGGCGGTGACCGACCGGCCCGGCTCGATGCGCAGCCGCACGCCCGGGTGCCTGTCGAGGACGTCCGTGAGGGCCTGGCCGTAGCCCGCCCAGTCGAACCGCGCGTCCGGGTCGGTGTAGTCGACGGTCATGCCGCCGCCGACGTCGACCTCGGAGGCGTCGACCTCGGCCGCCGCCCAGTCGACAACGGCCGCGGCGACCGTCGCGGCGAGCGGTGCGTCCAGTCCGCTGGCCAGGTGGGCGTGGATTCCGCGTACGTCGATGCCGGCGGGCGGGCGGCGGGCGCACGCCACCGCGTCGGCCGGGTCCATGCCGAACGGGCTGGGTCCACCGCCCATGACCAGACTCGCGCCCGGCGCGTCGACAGGCAGGTTCACCCGCAGCAGCACCTGGGCCGACCGGCCCGCCGCAGTGGCCAGCGCGCCGAGTCGCGCCAGCTCGGTGGGGGACTCGACGTGGATGCGGCGCACCCCGGCGGCGAGAGCGGCGGCGAGGTCCGCGTCGGTCTTGCCCGGTCCGGCGTACGCGGCGGGCGCCCGTCCGGGCAGCACCTCCGCCAGCCTGCGCAGCTCGCCCCGGCTGGCGGCCTCGAACCCGTCGACGATCGGCGCGAGGGTGCGCAGCACACCGGCATCCGGATTGGCCTTGACCGCGTAGAGCAGCTCGACCGGCCGAGGCAGCGCCGCCCGGATGGCACGGGCCTGCCCGGCCAGCGCGTCGAGGTCGTGGACGTAGACCGGGCGGGTCATCGTGGCCCAACCATCGGGTTCGGCACCGGCACGAACGGCGCGGCCCGGTCGGCGTCTCGCCGCCACCGGACCAGCAGGTTCGCCTTGGCCAGCAGCGGTTCCCCGGTCAGCAGCGCGCGCAGCTCCGCCGGCTCACCGAGGTCGGCGGCCACCGCCTCGACGACGGTGCGCACCTCCTGCCACAGCCGCCGTTCGATTCCCGGCCGCGCGTCGGCGAGGGCCCCGCTGATCCCCCCGAGGTGGTTGACGAACAAGCAGTAGACGATCCGGCGGTGGGCGGCCCGGGGACCGTAGCGGACCTGCACCGGGACGCCGTCCGGCCAGGTATCCCACCGGTCGGCGTCCAGCTTCACCCCCTCCAGGTCGCGCAGCAGCATCCGTACCGGATGGTGATCCCGGTCCAGCACGACGACCACGTTCTGCAGGTGCGCCTCGTGCACGACGCCGTGGCTGAGCCAGCTGCGCAGCACCGCCGGCACCAGCAGGCCGACGTACGCGCGCCACCAGGCCACCGGATCCGACGTCACCAGCGGCGTCGCGGCCAGCGCCGCCGCCAGCACCGGGGTGTCGCCGGGACGCAGGTGCGGAAGCAAACCGCCGCGCAGGATCGTCCCGTACGCCTCGTCGGGACCTGGGACGTCGACAGTGCGGTAGGCGGGCTCGGCGAGCAGCCCCACCCCGTCCGGCAGCGGCACCCGGGCCAGCAGGTCGGTCAGGGCCACCGCCCCGGTGAGCTCGTAGCGGGCGTTCTTGCGCAGACAGTTGGTGATCCGCACGTGCAGGCTGGTCTTCACGAACAGGTCGGCCTCGGGGGCGTAGAGGGTACGGACGCTCGCCGTGGGTCGTACCGGCACACCGGCCGCCCCCAGGTCACGCAGCCGTGGATGGGTGGGCGGGATCAGCGACAGCTGCCAGGGGTGCACCGGTAGGACGCGGTACCCGCGCGGGGGACGTGGCGGGTCGAGCGCGGCCACCAGCGGATCGAACGGCCCGGCGTCGGCGGTCAGGTCGTCCGGTACGGCCAGCCAGTGCAGCCGGAACGCGGTGCGCAGCTCCGGCGCGTACGCCCGCCAACTGTCCGGGTCGCCGCTGCGCCACTTCGGGGTGGGGTGGTGCGGGTGGCCGAAGACCAGCGACTGCTCGGAGTCGACGTACGCGTCGATGGCGGGCTCACCGGTGGGGGTCGGATCCTCGGCCGGTCGGTCGGCCAGCAGCCGGGCCACGGTGTCCCGGCTGGCCCTGACCTGCTCGGCGAACTCGTCGTTGACCAGGCCGGTACGGGTGGTGAGTTCCGCCGTGACCAGGGCGGCCAACCCGTCCGCGTCCAGGTCTTCCCACCGTCCGCTGCCCGTGCTGCGTTGGACCGGGCCGCTGTAGCGGTGCGCGCCGAGCGGCGAGGTTCGCGCGACCGCACAGCGCACTGTGACGTCGCGATGCCGCAGTAGCAGCCGTACCGCGCCGTCGACAACGGTCGGGGTGCCGTCCGGCGGGGCCAGCTCGCGCAGCAGGCAACCGAAGAGAGCGTGGGCGGCGGCCAGGTCGGCGCGCTGACCGGTGTCGGTGGCCGGCCGGGAGCGCAGCTGGGCGCTCGTCATCGTGTCTCCCGGAGGTAGTTCGGGCCGGTACGCAGGTAGTACTTGTTGATGTCGGCGCAGCCGAGCCGCTGTTTGGGCAGCAGGGTGCCGGCGGTGAGCATCGCCTTGATGGGCAACTGGGCGGCGTGCAGGACCCGCTCGGTGAAGGTCCGCACCGCCGGACCGTCGCCCCACCGGTCGCGGGCGGCGGCGAGCCGGGGCACCAGCGCCTCGGCGGGTGTCGGCACGGGCAGTCCTCGGGCGGCCAGGGCGACCACTGGCGCGGCGGCGGCCAGGTGCAGGGTGATGGTGATGAACACGTCGGCCAACTCGTGCGGGTCGCGCGCCCACATCCGGTCGTCGTGCAGGGCGAGCCCGTCCACGCCGTCGTGTCGTCTGTCGAGCCGGGCGCCGTCGTTGTCCTTGTAGAGCAGGCCGACAGCGCCGTCCGGGTGCACCAGCAGGTGGATGTTCTGCGGGTGCGCCTCCAGCGCGATGCCGTGGCGCAGCCAGAGGAAGACGTGCCAGTCGAGCAGCAGGTCCAGGTAGGACTCCAGCAGCGCGACGGGTCGCTGCGGGCTGATCCGTTCGAGGACCGTGCCCGCCATCGGGTCGGCGGCGGCGAGGGCCGCGACCGGCACCACCTGGACGCCGCCCAGGTCGCGCGGAAATCGGCGCAGCAGGAAACCGCGGCGCTCGTCGCCGTCGACGTGCGCCCAGGTGCTCTCGTCGGCGTGCCGGATCCGGCCGGCGAAGCGGGGTTCGGCGGTGGCGATCCGGTCGAGCAGCCCGGCGACGGCCGCGCCGTCGGCGAGCGAGCCCGGTTGCAGCGTGCGTCGGTTACGCGCGCCGAGACTCGCGGTCGGCAGCGGCAGTTTGAGATGCAGGTACGGATCGTGGTCGAGCGCCACCGTCCGCATGGAGAGGGTGGGTCGCACCGGGGTCACCGGCAGGTCGACCACCGGGAGCGCGTCGCGGGCCACAGTGATCGGATGCGCTGGCAGCAGCAGCTGATCCGGTCGCGGCGCGCTCGGCCACCACGCTGGCAGCTCCCCAGCGAGTCGGACGTCGTCGGCCGGGGCGGCGTACCAGCGCAGCGCGAACCGTGGGGCGTGCTCCGGGGCGTACCGGAGCAGTTCGTCGTCGCGAAGACCGTGCCGGCATCGGTCGGTGGGGTAGACGGGGTGGCCGTGGTGGGCGGCGAGCACGTCGTCCAGGAGCGCCGCCGGCAGGCCGGTCGGGGTGTGCGCGCGTTCGGCGGCCACCTCGGTGAGCACCCGTGCCCGGTTGCGGGCGGCGAGGCGTCGGGCCCGCAGGTCGGCGCGGCACTCGACGCCGAAGTCCCGCCAGCCGGCCTCGGCCTCGGCGTTGTCGTACGGGGCGAGCAGCGTCAACAGTCCGTCCAGCGTCTCCGCGCGCTGCGTCTCCCCGGTGTGGGTCACCAGCAGCACCATCGGCGCGGCGCTGCGCAGGGCCTGCTGGAACCCGTCCGCCCGGACCGGAATGCGCAGCAGGCCGTCGGGGTGCGGCACCTGCCACCAGCCGGGGCCGTCCGCTCGGCCGGCGCTGCGCAGACCGAGGTGATCCTCGCGCAGCAGGGCGTCGAGCACCCGGGCGATTACCTCCCGCTCACACTCGTCGCTCACTAGACGATGGTCCACTGGAGGCTGTCGCGGAGGGCGGTCAGCGACTGCCGGACGGTGGCCTCGTCGGGGCCGACTCCGTGCAGCACGGCGAGGTAGTCGCGGTTCGTGCCGGTGTGCTCGGCGGTGCGGCCCACCTCGCGCAGCGGACGGCAGCCCAGCCGGACGTCGCCGTCGACGGTGTCGAGGGGCCCCGGTGCGGCGACGAGACGACCGGACCGGTCCGCGCAGACGTACTCGACCCGGGCGTAGCGGTCGACGGTGTGGGGCAGGCCGAGGGCGGCCAGCGGTTCGCCGAGGTGCAGCCGGATGACGTACTCGAACAACGGCACACCGAGCAGGTCGGCGAGGATCAGGTCCATCCGGTCGCCGATGAGACGGTAGTTCACCTCGATGAGCCGGACCCGGCCGTCGGAGACGACGTACTCGGTGTGGCAGGCGCCGAAGCCGACCCCGAGGGCGTCGAGCCGCTCCCGCAACTGGGTGCGTGCCTGCTCCGCCGGGGGCGACCAGGCGAGGCTCTCCTCGGTGAAGGTCGGCGGCGGGCCGAGGCCGGTGCGCCAACCGCCGAGGGAGGCCAGCTCGGTGCCGTCACCGAGGGTCTCGAAGGTCCGCAGCTCACCGGCGAGGTACTCCTCGACGACCAGTGCCACGTCCGGCCGCCGGCCACGGATCTCGGCGACCCGGGCGACCAGCTCGGCGTGGTCGGTCACCAGGTAGGCGTCCTCACTGGCAACTCCCTCGCGGGGTTTGACCACCGCCGGGAACATCAGGGTCGGCACGTCCGGCGTGGCGCCGGGGTCGACGGTGACGGTGCGTACCAGATCGAGGCCCGCAGCGGCGATCGCCCGGCGGGCCGCGGCCTTGTCCTTGCAGAGACGGGCGGCGTCCGGGTCCTTGCCGGGCAGGCCGAGCTTTCGGGCGGCGATCGCGGTGGCCTCCTGGAGATGGTCGCTGTTGGACAGTAGCGCCAGGGGCCGGGCGGGGGCCGCCGCCGCCACCACGGCGGCCGGGTCGCGGACGGCGCAGCGCGCCACCCGCACGTCGGCCGGCCATTCGGCGGGCCGGTCGGTCAGCACGGTCGCCGACAGCCCGAGCGACGCCGCCGCCGGGAGTAACCCGTCCAGGAGCGCGTCGGTGGGGTTGAGCGCGGTCAGGTACAGCTGCATACCGCCTCCGTCGACTACCACGATGTCGCTATTAGGGTAGCCTATCCTTATTAAACGGATTTGATGCGGTCTGCCCTATGTAGCAACCCGGCAGCCACCAGGCCACCGATCAACACCGCAGCCGCGCCCACCAACTGCCCCGTCTCCAGTGCCGAGGCGAAGGCGACGGTCACCGCCTCCCGCTCAGCTCCTCCACGGGCTGCGGCGAGCGCCGCGGGAAACGACCCGGCGCCGGCCAGGGCCGCCGGCAGCAGCGCCGCGAACCGGGCGTTCAGCACGGCACCCAGCACCGCGATGCCGAGGCTGCTGCCGACCTCGGTCATGGTGCCGTCGACACCCGCGCCCGCGCCGGCCTTCGCCGTCGGGATCGCGCTCATCACCGCCTCGACGATGGCCGGGTTGGCCAATGCGCAGCCGACACCCATGACGAGCAACCCGACCAGCAGCACCCCGTAACCGTCGGACGGAAAGACTGTGACCAGCGCGAGACCGGCCGCGAGCAGCGTCATGCCAACGGCGATGGCGACAGCGAGGCCGAGCCGACGGATCACGCTCGCGACGACGCCACTGACGTTGAGCAGCACAATGGACAGCGCGAAGGGCGCCATCCGCAGACCGGCCTCCCAGGCGGGGTAACCCCTGACGAACTGGAGGTGCTGGGTGAGCAGGAACAGCGCGCCGGTGGCGCCGAACGTGATCAGCACGACGCCGGAGATCGCACCGACGAAGCGCCGGTCCCGGAAGAAGCTCATGTCCAGCATCGGGTGCGCGATCCGTCGCTCCCACCGCACGAAGATCCCGAGCAGGAGTACGCCGACGGCCGCCGCGCCGACCACAGCGGTCGACGCCCAGCCGCGCTCCGGCCCGGAGATGATCGCCCAGACGACAGCGGTCAGAGCGGCGGTGGAGAGCACGGCGCCCAGCACGTCGAGTCGGCCGCCGGCCGGCCCGCGGGACTCCGGGACCAGCGCGCGAGCGACGAGCAGGCAGACAAGCACGATCGGCACGTTCATCAGGAAGATCGCGCCCCACGGCAAATGCGCGAGGATCGTGCCGCCGATCGGTGGCCCGACGGCGAAGCCCAACGCGCTGGTGGCCGCCCAGATGCCGATCGCCCGGGACCGCTCGGCGGCGTCGAAGACCTGCATCGCCACCGCGAGCGTCGCGGTCACCAGCAACGCCCCACCGACGCCCATCCCGGCCCGCGCAGCGATCAACTGCCCGCTGGTGCTGGCCAGACCGGCGGCCAGCGAGCCGACCCCGAACAGGACCAGCCCGGCGAGCAGCATCCGGCGGCGGCCGTACCGGTCGGCGGCGCTACCGGCGGTGAGCAGCAACCCGGACAACACCAACGCGTACGCGTTGATCATCCATTGCACCTCGGCGGTGCTGGCGCCCAACTCGGTGGTGAGCACCGGCACCGCCACGGTCAGCACGGTGTTGTCCAACACCACTACCAGTTGCGCGACGCACAGCACGGCCAGGATGAGCCATCGCTGTGGAAGTCGTGCCGATGTCGCGGTGTCGGTGGCCGGCTGGACCGTGGTCACGCCACCGCCTTGACGCCGTCCACTGCCGGCTGCTCGGAGGGCTGCTCGGCCGCCGGGCCGACGGCGGGGCCGGGCCGGTGCGGGAACCGCCGCTGGTGGACGAGGCCGAGCGCGACGCCGGCGGCCACCAGCACGATGGCCGCGACCGCGACCGCCGGGTAGCCGACCCGGTCGGCCGCCGCGAGACCGATGGACGCCGCCACGAACGAGCAGACCAGGCCGAACGACGACAGCACCGTGAAGTCGGTACCGCCGGTGTCGGGCCGGGAGTAGTCCATGTTGACCGTGTAGAGCACGACGTTGGCGATGGTGTAGGCCACCATGAAGCAGCAGAGCGCGGCTACCGTCCCGCCCAGCGGCGCGCGGCCGTTCATCAGTGGCAGCAGCAACAACGTCGACACCGTCAGCGTCACGCCGCCGATCACGAGCACGCCACCGCGCCCGAACCGCCCGATCCCGAGGCCCGCGACCAAGCCCGCCACGATGGCCGGGACGCTGGTCACCACACCCGTGACGACGCCGATCCGACCCAACGACCACCCGGCGTCGACCAGCGCCGGGGTGACCAGGGCGTACGCCATTCCCGCCCCGACGTAGACCAGCGGCACCACGCCGAAGGTCCACCACCGGCAGCCCGGCTGGCCGAACACCGACAGCAACGCCCGGTAGGCAGTGCCGACCCGTTCCACCCGGTCGGTACGGGGAGGCTCCTGGAACCGCCACACCACCAGCAGGCCGACCGCCGTCATCGCGACCAGCAGGCCGATCGCCGGCGCCCAGCCGAACTGGTCGTAGACCAGGACGCAGGCGCCGCCGCCGAGCAGGTTGCCGAGGTAGCTCGCCGCTACCTGGATGCCGTTGCCGGTCCCCCGGGCCGAGTCGGCCAGCATCCGGACCGCGACGGCGTCCACGGCGATGTCCTGGGTGGCCGAGAAGAACACGTACGCGGCGCAGATCGCGACGATCGGGCCGAGCGCGTCGGCCGGACTGGCGAAGGGCAGCAACGCCAGCAGGGCGAGCACCAGAGCGGTCTGGAGTACGAGCAACCAGGAGCGGTAGTGGCCGCGGTGCCGTGAGCCGTACCGGTCGAGGATCGGTGCCCAGAGGAACTTGACGGGCCAGATCAGACCGACGATCTGCAACAGCGCCAACGTGTCCAGCGAGGTGCCACCGTCGCGCAGGATGGCGGTGAGCCCGACGGTGATGAAGCCGACGCCGAGGTACTGGGTGACGTACAGCGCGGTCAGGGTGCCGAGGCGGCCCTTCATGCCGCTTTCCAGTAGCCGAGAGAGGTCAACCTGTCCTTGTCGACGCCCAACGTCTTGCGGAGGTGTCGGGTGATGCCCCGGGTGGTTGCCGCCTCGCAGGCCACCCAGTAGTGGCCCGCACCGCTGGTCGGCAGGGCCGCGCAGACCGTGTCGACGAGGTGCTGACCCTCGTCGCGCCGCGGCACCCAGGTGATGTCGTGGTGCGCCCGGGCCCGCAGCGTGAGTGCCTTCTCGCCCTCGTGGGCGTACTCCAGCCACACCGTCGCCGGGATGTCGGCACCGGCGTCGAGCAGGCTGTTCACCGCGGGCAGCGAGGCCGCGTCACCGACCAGGTAGAGGTGCTCGGGCGCGGGATCGGGCAGCTCGAAGGCGCTGCCCTGCACTGTCGCGCTGATGGTGTCGCCGACAGTGGCCGTGGTGGCCCAGCGGGCGGCGCAGCCGTCGTGGATGGCGAATTCGAGGGTGAATCGGCCGGTGGCCGGGTCGGGGTCAACCAGCGTGTACGCGCGTTGGTGGGCTCGGCCGTCGTTGTCGAACCACAGCCTGATCCACATCGTGGGGTGCACCCCGCACGCCTCCAGCAGGCCGCCCCCGTCCAGGAGGAGTCGCTGGTAGTGCCCGTCGACTGACTCGGTGCCCAGGACGGTCAACTGAAAGTCCCGCCCTCCCATGGCCTTGAGGACCAGGGCCTCCCAGTTCCGTTTCACGCACCCCTCCAGGTAAGGTCATCCTTGGTTAGGGGAGGTTAACCTAAGTTGCGCCCCGGATGGAACAGAGGACAGCGCCCGATGACGTACCAGGAGAAGATCGTCGGTCTCGGCGAGCTGTCGTTGGTGACAGTCGACCCGGATCGGGACGCCGCACTCCTGCACGGTTGGGTGACCATGCCCCGCAACTCCTTCTGGGGCATGGGTTCGCACACCCTCGACGAGGTACGCGAGATATACGCCTTTGTGGACAGTCTGCCAACGCACCACGCGTACCTGATCACGGTCGACGGGGAGCCGGTCGGCCTCTTCCAGAGCTATCAGCCCGAGGCGGACCCGGTCGGCGAGCGCTATCCCGTCCAGCCCGGCGATGTGGGGATGCACCTGCTGCTCAGCCCCGACCGACGCCTCGCCCGCAGCCTCACCAACGCGGCCGGCCCGGCCATCGCCCGCTTCCTGTTCCGCGACCCGGCCGCGCAGCGCATCGTGGTGGAGCCGGACGTCCGCAACCACCTCGCCCTGCGCCGACTGGAGATCGAGGGCTTCACCTTCGACTCCGAGATCGACATGCCGGACAAGCGGGCCCAGCTCGCGTTCCTGACCCGCGCCCGGTTCGCGGAGAGACACCCGACGCCGGTCTGACCACCGGCCGTCAGCCGTTGGCGTTCCAGAAGCCGACGAGGGTCGCGGTCCACCAGGCGAGCTGCGAGATCGTGGCGGCGGCGGCACCGGGCAGCAGGGCGGACCACTGTGGGCGGCCCTGCACCGCCACGAGTCGATCCCGGACCCGGCCGAGGAACAGCCCGTTGATGCCGACCACCAGCACCGCGAGCAACTTGACCCAGACCAGCCCGGACGACGTGTCCGGTCCGAGGGCGGCCCCACTGGCGAGCAGACCCACCAGACCCAGCCAGATGAGCAGGTGCGCGCCACGGGCGGCGGTCAGCACGGTGCCGAGCGGTTCCCGGCGCAGCAGCCAGCGAAGGCTGAACCAGTCCACCGTCAGCACCGCGCCGAAACCCACCACCAGGCAGGTCAGGTGGCAGAAGAGGGCGACCATCCGCGCACCCGGCGAGAGGGTGACGTGCGGCGCGACCAGGATCGGGATCAGCCACCCGATGCTGACCGTCAGGACCGAGGCGACGATGGTGGCCCGGCCGGCGGCGCGCCGGTGGCCACCGCGCCAGCCGGCAACCGGCATCGGGGCGACCGCCTCGGGCAGGGACGCGCTGCGGGTCCGGTGCGTCGCGCGCCGCACCGGGCGGACGGCGTCCGACGCGACGGCACGGTGGGCGGGATGGAACACCCGGGACTGTGGGTGGACGTCGACGTGCAGGTCAGACGTCCGCATCGGCCGGACCTCCGGGCCGCATGCTCAGCCGCCCGGTGCGGCGGTGGGCGCGCCGGGTCGGTTGTCCAGCGTGTTCAGCTCGGCGGCCCGCGCCTGTTGGATCCGGCCGGCGAGCGCCTTCAGCTCCGGGCTTCCCCCGGCGGTCTGCTCGCCCCGGCACAGCACCACTGTCTGCGCGAGATGCGCCCGGATCAGACCGGCCGCCCGGGACGACACGTCCGTGTCGGATGCGGCACGTAGCTCGGCGAGGCTGGCCTGGGTGACCATGCCGGGCATCTGATGCCCCTCGTGGATGTTCAGCTCCGGCACGTTGCCCGCGGCCAGGAGCCCCCGCAGGTCCCGCAACTCCGCCTGATGAGCCTGCCGGACCTCGCCGAGGAGGGCCCGCAACGACGGATCCGCCGGGCGGGTGTCGAGCTGGTCGATCAGCGCGAGAGCGCCCTCGTTCATCGGAATCAACAGTTGGATGAAGGCGTCGTCGGTGCCGTTGAGCACCACCCGGGCGGTCGGTGCCGCAGCGGCCGACGACGCTGCCACCGTCGACGCTGCTGGTGCCTGGTTGGTGCGGCCCCAGCCCTGGCTGAGCCCGACGGCCACCGCCGTGGCGACCAGGGTCGCGACGACGCCGATCAGCCGCCCGGCCCGTACGCGAAAGCCTCGGCGCTCCGCCATGCTCTGCTCGTCCCTCCGTTCGTCGGTGCTCAACGGGCGGCTTGGAACGCGCGGCCGACCACTGTCGCCTCGGCCCCGTCGCTGAACAGTCCGGACCGGTCCTTGTCCGTGGCGGGTAGCCCGAACCAGGCGTAGCGCTGTAGGTAGGGCAGTTGACCGAGCATGGCGGTGGCCGCGGTGAGGAAGGCCGCCTGCTGCTGCTGACTGGGGAACTGCGAACCGCCCCCGGCGAAGCGAATCAGCGCGAACTCGGTCAGCCAGATCGGCTTCCGGTACCGCTGGTAGACGGCCTGGAGATACTGCCGGAGTTGGGCCACGGCGGTGGCGGTCGTGAAGTCGGCGCCGAACCAGTGCAGCGTGATGAAGTCCACCCGGTGGCCGCGGGCCTGGGCGCCGGTCATGAACCTGTCCAGCCAACCCTGCGGGTCCGGCCCACCCCAGGCGACCGCAGGGCTGCCCAGCTTGCTGCCCGTCGCCATCAGCTGCGGCCACAGCTCCAACGCCTGCTCGACGGTCATGTTCGCCTGCTCGGGCATGTCCGGCTCGTTGAAGGTGAGCAGGTACGGCCCGGCGGCCCTGGCCCGGGCCAGCTCCGCGGCGGTGACGTTCTCCGCGCTGCGGATCATCGGCACGAACGTCGCACCGCGCGGCGTGCTGATCCCCGGGTGCTGGGTGCCCCAGGTGTAGTACCAGCCGGCCTTGGAGTTCGCCAACGCCTGACTCGCCCCGGCGAAGTTCCACACCCCGACACCCTTGCGGGCGGAGCTGACCGCCGGCGCTACCGGAGTCTTCGACGAGGGGCGTGCGCTCGGCGAGGGCGCGACGCTCGGGGTGGCGGCGGCGGTGGGCGCGGCGGACGGCGGCGCCGCCCACGAGGGCGCGGACGGGTCGTCCGGCTGGATCACCACCGCCATGGTGATGGCCAGGACGGCGGCGGCCACACCGGCGGCGAGGGACGGCACGAGGCCACGGGGCCGGTTCACCGCGAGGTCGACGACGCCCGGGCCGCCGCCCGCGTCCGTGGGCACCGTGCCGGGTGCCGTCGGTCCGGCGGCGGGTGCGGTAGTCGGGCCGGGCGGCGGGACTGCCTGCGCGGCGGCTGCCGGGGCGGCAGCGCTCGGCAGCTGGGCGCCGAGACCCGCCGGCAGCGGCAGCAACGGCATGCCGGCGAGCAGTCGATCGATCGGCAGGAGGGTGTTTCCCAGCCGTCCGCAGAACGCGCAGTCACGGACGTGTCGAGCCAGTCGCTTGCGCCACAGCGAGCTGGGCGTGCCGTCCCACTCGGCGGTCACGACGCCCAGGTCCGGGCAGCCGGGGCGGGCGCGAAGCGCGCGTACGACGCCCCGGGCGCTCTGAATCTGCTCCTTCATCCGGTGGATCCGCACCGCGACGTGCCCGGGCGACAACCCGAGCGCGTCGGCGACCTCGTTCCGGTCGATCTCGCCGGTCTCCTCCAGCCACCACAGCGAGAGCAGTTCCTGGTCGTCCGGGTCGAGCCAACGGGTCGCCTCGGCGACCTCGCGTCGTTGGTCGGTGAGGCCGAGCCGGAGGATGGTCATCCCCGCGAAGTCGGAGGCGGGGTCGGGCACGTTGTGGATCGCGTCCAGCCCGGCATCCCGGTTGAGCGCGACACGTCGGCGCGTCTCCCAGTCACGCACCTGGCGGATGGTGATCGCCACCAGCCAGGACCGGTATGCCGCCGGATCGTTGAGCGCGGGCAGGTACCGGATCACCCGTACCAACGTCTCCTGGACCACGTCGTCGACGTCGGCGTGCCCGCGCAGCGCACGCCCGACGATGTTGTAGACCAGCGGGAGCGAGGCCGCGACGACGTCGTCGAGTGCGCGCTGGTCGCCCTGCCGGGCCGCGACGACCAACCCGACATCGGGCAGTGCTCGACCGGCTGACGACATGGGTCTCACTCCTTTGGTGCTCATCCGCGCGGCGCCCACGCTGGTTGTGCTGACCGCCCTCAAGATCGGAGACTCGCGGCAGCGGGTGGGATTACAGAATTCCCGGGCGGTCGGTCCGCCACAAGCGAGGCGGGTCCGTCGGCGGCGCATATGTGTCGGCGGCGGCGGGTATGGTGCGGGGTGTCGGTGTCGCCGGGCGCTCGCCCGTGCAACAGGACACCAGCATTCGGGCGCCAGCGTGTGCGCCGAAGCGTCACCAGGTCGCACGGCCGATGTTGCCGAGGCCCCAGACGCACCCCTTTCCAAGAGACAGGATCTCTGCATGACATCGAACGACAACGGTCGACCCGCACTGTTCCTCGCCACGTCGCACGGTGACGTGCTGGACGGACCGGCGGTGACCTTCGACAGCAGCGAGGAGGCCATGCGGCGACTGCGCCACCCGTTCGCGGTGGAGCCCGCCCAGACAGCCTCGGCTGCTGTCGACGCCCCCGCCCAGCGCGGCTGAGCTGGGGCGCAACCCCTTCTCCGGACGGCCTAGACCTGCCCCGATTCATACTTTCGGCTAGTAATCAGTCGGACGTTCGGGTAGGGTCGCTTCATCACGTGAAAGACATGACGCGGTGGCCAGGCCCGTGATCGTGGTGTTGCGACAGCGCGCTCCTGCCCGCAGGTGCGCCCCCGGCGACAAGCCGGTTCGGAGATCCTTCCGGTCGATCCGATCGACGGGCGAACGCCGGAGGGACCACCCATGTCCACGATCGTCGAGTACGCCACCGCCACCGCCACCGCCACCGCCGAGAGCGCCACGAGCACCCGGGTCGGCCAGCGCAACAGGGACCAGAGCCCGGAGGACCTCCTCGCCGCCCTGGCGGCGACCTCGCCGCACGACCCCCGGCGCCCGGCGCTGCGGGAGCGCACCATCGAAGCGTGGCTGCCGCTCGCCCGGCACCTGGCGCGCCGCTACAGCGGACGCGGCGCCCCCGACGACGACCTGGCCCAGACCGCCTCGGTGGGGCTCATCAAGGCCGTCGACAACTTCGACCACAGCCGGGGGATCGACTTCAGCGGGTACGCCATCCCCACCATCATCGGCGAGATCAAGCGGTACTTCCGGGATCGCACCTGGGCGGTGCGGGTGCCCCGCCGCCTGCAGGAGCTACGCCTGTCGATCAGCGCGGCCAACGGCGTCCTGACCCAGAGCCTCGGCCGCCTGCCCACGGTGGCTGACATCGCCACCTACCTCGACGTGTCCGAGGAGACGGTCCTGGAAGGGCTGGAAGGCGCGCGTGCCTACCGGGCCACGTCGCTGTCCACCCCGATCGGGACCGACGGCAGCCGGGAGCTCGGCGACACCCTCGGCGACGACGACCACGAGATCGACCTCGTCGAGATCCGCGTCGCCCTCGGCCCGGCTCTCGCGACGCTGCCGGAACGCGAGCGCGAGATCCTCAGCCTGCGCTTCCACGGCAATCTGACCCAGGCCCAGATCGCCGATCGGATCGGCGTGTCACAGATGCACGTGTCCCGGCTGATCACCCGCTCACTGGCCACACTGCGTCACCAGCTCAGCGACGACATCACCGCCTGAGCCGGTTCACAGTTGGACGACGTGGCCCACCCGTGGCGGCGTACGACCGGCGAGGACGTCGAGCCACGCGTGCTGGAGGGCCGCCGGCCCGGCACCCACCCGAACGTCGAGCCACTGGCTCACGACGGCGGCGAAGCGTTGCCACGCCTCGGTGAACCGCTGGTCGAGCCCGTCGCGACCCCAGTCGTGGCTGCGCTTGCGCATCTGCACCGGTGCGAAGAACACCTCCTCGGCGGCGTCGGCGTTGGGCATCTGGTTGGTGAGCCCGACCGCGATGTCCCGGACGAGCCGGTCGCCGAGACGTCGACGCAGGGCGGCGCGGGTCGAGGGCGCGCCGGACAGGTCGAGGTAGACGCTCGGGACCACGTCGAGGGAGTCGATGTCGTCGTACGACACGACCTCGTCGTAGCAGCCGAGCGACCGGGTGAACGCCAGGTTGCCCGGTGAGGTGAGACCGATCAGGCGCGGCCCGCGCCGGTGCAGCTCGAACGCGGCGGCGTACGCGGTCTTGCTCGACGCCGACGACACCAGCAGCGCCTCGGCACCGTAGAAGTCGTTGTCGACGACCTGGTCGGCCAGCATGAACGAGGTGAAGAACAGCGGCCGGAACAGGATCAGCAGGTCCTCCTGGTCGCGCTGGTACGCCGGGTCGCCGGTGGTCGACCGGTACGCGTTGTACGGCGACGGCAGCTCGGCCCGGTGCGGGCTCGCCTCGCGGAACCCGGACGCGTCCACCCGGTCCGGCCGCACCACGAGGTGACCGGCGGGCGGGAGGTAGCCGTAGACCCGTTGCCCCACCTCGACACCGGCCACCGCCGAGGCGACCACCTCGGCGAAGCCCCAGAGCGGCGGCAGACCCCACTGCGGCCCGAGGCCCTGGGCCGCCGGTGGGAAGAACTGCCAGTACCGCATCGAGTCGCCGAGCACCGCGTAGGTCACGTTGTTGGCGGTGAGGCCGACGCGGTCCACGCGCAGCAGCGCCTCGCCGTCGGACGGGACAGGGGTGGAGCCATCGACGAGCGTGGTCTGCCCGAGGTCGTCACGCGCCACGGCGAAGGTCCATGAGTCAGCCATGAGGTGACGCTAGACAGCCCCGCAATCGGAGACAAGTGCACTGCGAGTGCAAAATCCCACTGCGCGAGGGGTCAGGGTCTGAGCGCGGCGAGGTCGCGGAGGTGCGCGAGCGGCAGGTGCGGTGGCCGCCACTCCAGGAAGAGGGCCGTCGCGTCGTCCTCGAGCTGGTCATCCTGGTAGCCGACGACCGCGCGGACCAGGCGACGCATCGTCTCCGGGCTGGGCAATCCGTCGTTCAGGGCACGGTTGACGAAGTCGACGAGCCGGTCCACCCCGAACTGCTCCCCCTGGGCGCTACGGGCGTCGGTGATGCCGTCGGTGTAGGCGAGGATGCGGTCGCCCGGGTGCAGATTCTCCACGTGCACCCGCGGTCGGCGGGGTGACATGTGGCCCAGGCCGAGCGGCAACGCGGTCGGCCCGGGTAGTTCCCGAACGGCCTTGCCGTCACGCAGCAACATCGCACCGGGATGCCCCGCGTTGATCATGCTGAGCCGGCCGGTCTGGCGGTCCAACTCGATGAGCAGCCCGGTAGCGAAGAAGTTCGGGTGCTCGGAGCGCACCCACCGGTCGATGCTGATCGCCGTGTCGACCAGGTCGAGACCACACCGACGGGCATTGCGGTACGCGCTGACCACGAGCGAGGCCAGGGTGCTCGCCTTGATGCCGTGCCCGCAGGTGTCGAAGAGCCCGACGCTGAGCACGTCGTCGTTCAACGCGTAGTCGAAGATGTCGCCGCCGACGTCGTAGCACGGTTCGAGGATGGCGGTGACCACCAGGTCGTCGGTGGCGAAGGTCAGCGGCGGGAGCAGGCCCCACACGATCTCGGCAGCGACCTGCATCGGCATCCGCCGCCGCATCCGCTCGACCACGTCACCGTAGAGCCGGCGGTTCATCAGGATCTGGGCGACGTTGACCGCCACCTCCCAGGCTGGAGCGTCCATCGCCTCGTCGGCGGCGGCCGGCGAGACGACTTCCAGTACGCCCATCCGCTCACAGCCGAGAAGCAGTGGCACCCACAGCCGGTCCGGGTTGTCGGGCGCGCGCTGGATGTCGAGGGTGGTGAAGGCCCGGCCGGCGAGCGTCGTCTCGAGCGGCAGCTGGTCCCGGTCGGCACCCGCGCCGAGCAGCGGAACGAGGAGAGTCTGCGTGTAGTCGGCCAGATAGATCACGATCTCGCTGGCATCGATCTCGGGCGCCGCTCGGGCAACCAACTGCGACACCTCGTCCGGGCCACCTCGGGGCGCGTTGAGCTGCAGCCAACGGACCACCTCGCCGATGTCGGCCACGCTCCACCTCCCCCTGTCCTCCCCGGTAACAGGAGCACGTAGTGCGAGCGTGAGGCTACCTCGCCCGCCGCGCACCCGGTGTGCACGAGTGGCGTACGCCCCAGGGCGCGTCGGGACGACCGAGCCGCCGGCGGCCCGCCGCACCAGCGCCCTGGGCGGGCCGGAGGTCAGGGCTCCAGCACCACCTTGCCGGCCCGGCTGCGGTTCTCGGCGAACACCAGTGCTGCGGAAACCTCGCTGAGCGGGTAGCGGGCGGCGATCTGCGGCACGATCACTCCCTGCCGCAGCAGGTCGAGCACGATGCCGAGGTCGGTACGCAGGCGACGGCGGAACGCGGCGCGCCGGGTGAGCTTGCCGGCCCAGAAGTTGTAGAAGCCGGCGCGGTGGCCGTTGGGCAGCGCGTTCCAGGTGTAGAGGCGGGCCAGCAGCTTCACGAAGACCCACGCGACCGACTGCCCGGTGCCGACGGCGGCGGCGTTGCCGTAGACGACGAGGGTGCCGCCGGGGGCGAGCAGGGCGTACGACGTGCGTACGCCCGGGCCGGCGACCGGGTCGAAGACGGCGTCGACCCCGCCCGGCGACAGTTCGCGGACCCGCGCGGCCATGTCCGGGTCGCGGTAGTCGAGCGGTTCGACGCCGAGTTCGCGCAGCCCGGCGTGGTGCCGTTCGGCGGCGGTGCCGATGACCCGCAGGCCGAGGTGTCGGCCGAGTTGGACGAGCACGCTCCCGACGCCGCCGTTCGCGCCGTGCACGAGGATGGTCTGTCCGGCCGTCAGGTTGGCGTCCCGCAGCATCTGCCAGGCGGTCACCCCGTTGACGACGACGGTCTCGGCCGCGGCGGGGTCCAGACCCGCGGGCACCGGGGCCAGGGCGTCGATGTCGACAAGCGCGTGCGTGGCCCAGGCACCGGTCTTGGTGACCGCCGCAACCCGGGTGCCGACCAGCGCGTCGTCGCCGCCGGGGCCGACCGCCCGCACCGTGCCGACCAGGTCGTAGCCGGGCACGAACGGAAACTTCGGCTGGCCGGGGTAGAGCGCGTGGCGCATCTGCTGCTCGGCGAACGAGATGCCGGTGGCCTCTACCTGGACGAGCGCCTGCCCCCGGGCGGGGACGGGCATCGCGCGTCGGTGCAGCAGGAGGCCGTCAGGCTCCACCACGCCGGGCAGTACCACTTCGGTGATCGTGTCGGTGGTCGTCATCGGATTCTCCTTGTTTGTAAGTGTGCACTCACACACTTGTCTGGTCAAAAGATTGGGCCGCCAAGGCGGCCCAGCATCGGGGGTCGGTCAGGGGTGGCGGATACCGGCGGTCAGGGCGCGAGCCCAGGGCTCCGGGACCTCCTCCAGGCCGGCCGTCACGATCAGGTGGCACAACTGGCCGTACGCGAAGAACTGCTGCACCTGCGCGTCGCTGGCCCGGGCCCGACTCTGCACGAAGGTCGCGACCCGCCGGTAGCCGGCCCGCACCGCCTCGGCGACCTCTGGGATGTCCGTGACGGCCTGTGCCTGCACCTGGAAGAGCAGCAGGTCGCGATCGGCGATCAGCTCCGCATAGGCATCGCCCATGGCGTCGAGGATCTCCTCCGGGCTGCCACCCACGGCGCGCTCCGCGCCCGCCTCGATCGCGTCGGCGATCCGGTCGAAACACGCCCCGGCCGCCGCCACGAACAAGCCGAGCTTCCCGGAGAAGAGTCGGAAGACGTACGCCTCGGAGATGCCGGCGGCCGCGGCCACGGCGGTGACCGGGGTGGCGTGGAAGCCGGCGCGCGCGAACACCGACACCGCGGTGTTCAGGACTGTGACCCGGCGGGCCTCGGCGGTGGATCGCATGTTTGTAAGTGTGCACTCACAAACAAGTGTCGTCAAGTCCGTCGCTACGAGCACATCCCCACGCAGGCGGCCCGCAGCGGCCATGACCGGCTCACTCCAGCGGATAGAGACGGGCCGGGTCGCCGGGTCGGAGGCTGTCCGGCACGTCGTCCGCACTGCTGACGGCGATCGAGCCGAGCAGCGCCAACGAGCGGGCGGACTCCGTACCGGGCTCGGCGTGGTAGATCACCAGCAGCTGCCCGTCAGCGCCCGCCACGGCGAGCTTGTCGCAGTACAGGTCGAGGTCGCCCACCTCAGGGTGGTGCAGCCGGCTGACGACGCCCTCCCGCCGACGCACCTCGTGGCGCGCCCACAACTGCCGGAAGCAGTCGCTCTTGAGGGACAACTCCCCCACCAGCGCCGTCAACCGTGGGTCGTCGGTGGCCCCGCCCGAGTCGGCACGCATCTGCCCCACCACGCTCTGCATCGCCTGCCGCCAGTCGCGGAACAGCTCCCGCTCGGCCTCGTCCAGGAACACCGCGCGGAGTCGGTTGGCACCCGGGGCCAGATTCGGCGACAGCGCCCTCGCCATCGGGTTCGAGGCCAGGATGTCGAGGTAGCGATTCTGCACGAAGGCCGGCATGGAGAGCTGCCGCAGCAGGTGCAGGATGCTGGCCGGCACCCGCTCGGCGGCCGGTCGGGCCGCCCGGCGCGACCGCGCCCGGCTCAACCCGATCATGTACGCGGTCGCCTCCGGATCCAGCCGTAACACCCCGGCGAGGGCATCGAGGACCTGCACCGAGGGGTGCCGCTCGCGACCCTGCTCCAGTCGGAGGTAGTAGTCGGCGCTGATGCCGGCCAGCATCGCCACCTCCTCGCGCCGCAGCCCCGGCACCCGGCGCAGGCCCACCCCCGGGCCGAGCCCGACGTCCTCGGGGCGGGTCTGCTCCCGGCGGGCGCGCAGGAAGTCGCCGAGCGGGTTCGTTGCGTCCATGCCACCGACGGTAGATCGCCGGGCGGCCCGGTGACTGGCTGTGTCACTACCAGGAACAGCTCGCCCTGCCGCCGGGGTCACTCGCGGCGGACAGTCGTCGAAGGGCCGGATCCGTTCGGCCACGGATGTCATCACGACTACTGACAAGAGGCTGAGATGAGCGAGAACCTTCCCGGCGGCACCCTCACCCCCGCCGACGGCCTCACCCTGAGCCGGATGGGCTACGGGGCGATGCAGTTGGCCGGCCCGGGTGTCTTCGGCCCGCCCCGCGACCGCGAGCAGGCGCTCGCCGTGCTCCGCGAGGCCGTCGACCTGGGCGTCCGACACATCGACACCAGCGACTTCTACGGGCCCGTCGTGGTCAACGAGCTGATCCGCGAGGCGCTTCACCCGTACCCCCAGGGTTTGCACCTGGTCACCAAGGTCGGTGCGCGCCGCGGCGCCGACCGCTCCTGGATCCCGGCCCAGGAGCCGGACGACCTCAAGGCCCAGGTACGGGAGAACCTCCAGCATCTCGGCCTGGACGCCCTCGACGTGGTCAACCTGCGGGTGGGTGTGGCGGAGGGCACCGGCGACGCGCCCCTCGGTGCGCAGTTCGCCGCCCTGGCGGAGCTGCGCCAGGAGGGCCTGATCCGGCACCTCGGGCTCAGCAACGTGACGCTCGACCAGCTCGACGAGGCCCAGGCCATCGCGCCGGTGGTCACCGTGCAGAACCTCTACAACCTCGCCAACCGCCGGGACGACGCACTGGTCGACAGGTGCGCGGCGGAGAACATCGCGTTCGCGGCGTTCTTCCCGCTCGGCGGGTTCACGCCGTTGCAGTCCGACACGCTCGACGGCGTGGCCGCCCGCCTGGGCGCCTCACCTCAGCAGGTCGCCCTCGCCTGGCTGCTTCAGCGGTCTCCCACCACCGTCCTGATCCCCGGCACCTCCAGCCTGGCGCACCTGCGGGACAACATGGCGGCGGCCGACCTGAAACTGCCGACCGACGCCATCGAGGAACTGGACGCGCTCGCCGCCTAGCGTTCGTGCGGCTCAGTGCTGGTGCGGCCGGTTTCGGATCACTGTGAGCGCCAGCACCGCGGTGACGAGGAAGACGATGCCGGTGACCCGCAGCCCGGCCTGGACACCGGAGGTCAGTGCCTCCGCGATCGCCGCCCGGACCGGGTCGGGCAGGGGTTGGCCGCCGTTGGCGCCGGAGGCCACCGCCGCCCGCACGGCGGTACGGGTGGGTTCGTCGATCTGGTGCGCGGCGAGCCGGCCCGGCAGGTCGGCCACCATCGTGGTGGTGAGGAGCGTGCCGAGCAGGGACGAGCCGAGCACCGAGCCGACCTGGCGGGCGGCGTTCACCGCGCCGGAGGCCATACCGGCTTGGGCGGGCGCGACGCTGGCCAACGCCGCCGCCGTCGCCGGGGCCACCACCAGACCGGTGGCCGCGCCGAACAACGCGAACAGCGCCCAGCGGTCACCGAACGACGTGGTCGGCCCCTGGTTGGCCAGCGCGAAGCTGGCCACCGCAGCGAGGACCAGGCCGAGGGTCAACGGCGCCTTGAATCCGGTACGGCGGATCGCGCGCCCGGCACCGAAGGCGACCAGCACGTACGCGCCGAAGAGCACCAGCATGCGCCAGCCGGTGTCCAGCGGGCTGAGTTCCTGGGCACGCTCGTGGAAGAGAACCAGCAGGATCGCCACGCCGGTGAAGCCGAACAGCGACACCGCGCCGACGACCATGACGGCGCTGAACGACGCGGACCGGAACAGCCGCACGTCGAGCATCGGCGCACTGGTCCGCAGCTCGACCAGCACGAACGCGACAAGTGCGACGACCGCGACGACCCAGGCCGTCGACACCACCGGGTCGGTGTAGCCAACCTTGCCGCCCTGGATCAGCGCGTAGACGGCGGCCGCGATGGCGACGGTACCCAGCAGCAGGCCGGGCACGTCGAGTCGGGCGGGGCTCGGCCGGGACTCGACCACCCCGACGATGGCGACGACGAGGGTGACCAGACCCAGCGCGATCGTCGACAGGTAGACGCTGTGCCACTGGTAGTGCCGCAGCAGGAAGCCGGCGATGAGTGGGCCGATCGCGAGGCCGATGCCGGACGCCGCCGACCAGGCGGTGATGACCTCGGTCCGTCGGTGCGGATCGGTGAACGTCGCGCCGAGGATCGCCAGGCTGTTCGGCAGGATCAGCGCCCCACCGAGGCCGGCGACCAACTGCCCGACGATCACCCACCCGACGGTCGGAGCCTCTGCCACGACGGCTGCGCCGACGATCATCGCGACGACCCCGGCGCCGAACATGCGCTTACGCCCGTAGCGGCTGCCCAGGGTGGCCGCGGACAGCACGACGCTCGCCACCATCAGGGTGTAGGCGCTGGGGATCCAGACCAGAGTGGTGGGGTCGACCCGCAGGTCCCGCTGGATCGTGGTCAACGCGGAGACCGTCGCGGTGATCTGCAGGAACGTGATCATCGCGCCCAGGCACATGGCGATCAGGGTCACCGGGCGGGAGCCGCGCAAGGACGAGCGGGTAGAGGCGGCCGACCCGGGTGCCGCCGGCCCCGATGGGATCTTCCCGGGCGGGCTCGCTCCGGGCGGGGTCGCTCCGGGTGGGGTCGGGGCCGTGGCGCTGGTGGTCACTGAAGATCCTTCAGGCTGGGGTCTGACTTGCGTATGCTGAAGTCAGCGCGGCCCAGTTAAGCACCTGGCTAGCCTTCATGCAAGTCAGGTAGGCTGGTGGGCATGGAGGACCTACGAGGCGATCGCGATTCCTGGACGAGCGAGAACTGCTCGGTAGCCCGGGCGATGGACATCGTGGGCAGCAGGTCAACGGTCCTGATCATGCGCGAGGCCCTGCTCGGCACGCGCCGCTTCGATGACTTCGTCCGCCGGGTCGGCGTCGGCGAACCCGCCATGGCCGCCCGCCTCAAGGAAATGGTCGCCGCGGAACTGCTCGAACGAATTCCCTACCGGGAGCCCGGGCAGCGCACCCGCCACGAGTACCAACTCACCCGCAAGGGCCGCGACCTCCTGCCCGTCATCACCGCACTGCGCAACTGGGGCGACACCTGGGCCGCCACCGACACTGGCCCGTCCGTCGTCGCCACCCACCACGACTGCAGCGAACCGATCCGCGCAGTGCTCCGCTGCGCCGCCGGCCACGAGATCGCCGACGGCGACATCGACATCATCGCCGGCCCAGGCCTCGTCCGGCGCGACTGACCACAGCGTGGCCGAACCAGCGCTACCCTTTCCCGGCGCAGGCCTTTCGCTGGCTGCGCTCACCAGCGCCCCTCGCGGCACCTCGGCCCGGCCGACAGCCGCGAGCCGAGACGGCGCAGCACGGGCGCAGCACGGGCGCAGCTTCCTCAACTGAACGAGCCTGGTCCGCCTCGGTCGCGGAGCAACCGTGATCAGCATCGAGCCCCGAGAACGCATCGATCATGGCCGACCAAAGATGTCGTACACCTGTTCTAGTCTCGGGTCATGGTCGAGGAGTTGGCGCAGGCAGACGACGCGATCTCCGCCTGCGTCGACGCCCCCGCCTGGACACTCCCGGAACACGATCTGATCGCCGCACTCGACGCCGCGCACCGCCTCCAGCAACGCCTGGCCGCCGTCACCCTCACCCTGATCCGCGAGATCGACGCCCGCGGCACCGCCCGCACCCAAGGAGCCTCCACCACCGCAGTCTGGCTCCGCGAACGACTCCGGCTGACCGTTCCCGCCGCCCACCGGCTCGTCGACCTCGCCACCGCCTTGGACACCGGCAGCCCCGGCATCCGACAAGCGCTCGCCGACGGACACATCACCCTCGACCAGGCCCGGGTCATCGCCGACACCGCCACCACCGTGCACGCCACCGCCGGCACGCAAGCCGCCGACAAAGCCGTCACCCTGCTCACCGACTGGGCCACACAATTCGACCCCACCTGCTGCGCAAACTCGGCACCCGCATCCTCGACCACGTCGCCCCCGACCTCGCCGACGCCGCCGCCGAAGCAGCACTCGACGCCGAAACCGCCCGCGCCGCCCGCGACCGCCACCTCACCCTCTCCGAACAGACCGACGGACGCCTGCGACTCAGCGGCACCCTCGACGCCGAAACCGCCGGCCTGCTCCGCGCCGCCGTCGACCCGCTGACCGCCCCGTCCGCACCGGACGACTCACGGTCCCCCGGTCAACGACGCCACGATGCCCTCACCGAGGTCTGCCGACTCGCCCTTCGGACCGGCGAACTACCCGAACACGGCGGCGACTCCGCCCAGATCGTCGTCACCACCAGCTACGACGCGCTGACCCGGCAACTGAGCAGCGGCACCCTCGACACCGGCCTGCCCCTCACCCCGCAAACAGTGCGCCGCCTCGCCTGCGACGCCACCATCCTGCCCGCCGTCCTCGGCGGCACCAGCCAAATCCTCGACGTCGGACGACAACGCCGACTCATCACCGGCCCACTGCGCCGCGCCCTCGTGCTCCGCGACCGCGGCTGCGCCTTCCCCGGCTGCGACCGACCACCCCGCTGGTGCGACGCCCACCACATCCACCACTGGGCCGACGGCGGCCCCACCAGCCTGGCCAACGCCGTCCTACTCTGCGGCCACCACCACCGACACCTGCACCACAGCGACTGGACCATCCAACTCAACGGCCACGGCCACCCCGAATTCATCCCACCCGCCTGGCTCGACCCCGAACAACTCCCCCGCCGCAACCACTACCACCGACGCACATAGGAGGAGCCCGCCAGCCAACGCCGACCGGCCGGTGAGCGCGCGGCCGACCTGCTCGGTTAACGCAGGCGCTCAAGCCGGGTCACCAATCCGCCTGCGGTCTCGGGCAAGGGCGCTACTCCCGGTGGCCAGGCCCGTAAACCGACGCCCCGCTCCGCCTGCTCGACAGCGCGGACCGGCAGGTCCTGGAACCCGGCGAGTCGGCTGCGGTCCGCGCGTACGTTGTGGCGTGGTTCAGGTTGCTGCCGTCGCACCAGGGGTGGACGAGGTCAGACAAAGCCACGTCGCGCACCGTCCGAACAGGACCATTGAGGCAGATGGCAGACGGCGTCGCGCCCGACCAAATGGCACAGATCCCCCAGGTCGGCGCTTCCAAATGACGCGCAAAGTACCCGTTGTGTTACGAGCTTGTTTCCAAGATGACAGGCAGGTTACGGGTGCTTCTCGATGATCGGTACCGATCCTAGGTTTCGGCCACCGTCATCAGTCGTGGCGGCCGGCACCGAACGTGGAGGCAACGACGTGCCACAACCGAACGCACATCGGACCGGACGGGCCAGGTACGGGGTCAGCATGCTGGCCGCCGTTGCGCTGACCGCGGCCGGCCTGACCGGCCTGCCCGCCAGCGCCAGCGCCACCGCCGCGCCGGCCGGCAGTGGGCCGACCGCCCGCTATCTCGTCCAGCTCGCCGAGGAGCCGCTGGCCACCTACACCGGCGGGGTTCCCGGGATCGCGGCCACCAAGCCGGCCGACGGGGCCAAGCTGAACCGCACGTCCGGGAACGCCAACGCGTACCGGAATCACCTGCGCCAGCAGCGTAAGTCGGTGCTGGACCACGTCGGCGTGCCAGCCGACCGCACCCGCGTCACCATGGAGACCGCGTTCAACGGCTTCGCCGCCGACCTCACCGGGCCACAGGCGGCCCGGCTGCGCGCCACCACCGGTGTGCGAGCGGTGTACAAGAGCCAGAAGGTGCACGCCACCACCTCACACACCCCCGACTACCTGGGCCTGACCGGCAAGGGCGGGGTGTGGAACAAGGAGTTCGGTGGAGACTCCCACGCTGGTGAGGGCGTCATCATCGGGGTCATCGACAGCGGCTACTGGCCGGAGAGCGCGAGCTTCGCGCCGCTGCCCAGCCCGCGCCCCGACCAGGCCGTCATCGACGCCAAGTGGAAGGGCACCTGCGACGTCGGCGTCGAAGCGCCGGTCACCTGCAACAACAAGGTGATCGGGGCACGTTGGTACAACGACAGCGGCATCGCCGAGGCCTTCCCGGACGACTACTCCTCGCCGCGCGACCGCAACGGCCACGGCACCCACACCGCCAGCACCGCAGCCGGCATCCACGGCGTGCGGGCCACGTCGGGCACCCAGGACCTGGGCATAATCTCCGGCATGGCGCCGGCTGCGCGGTTGGCGATCTACAAGGCTCTGTACGACAACGGTGCGGGCGGCGCGACCGGCACCGACATCGACATCGTGCACGCCATCGACGACGCGGTCGCGGACGGCGTCGACGTGATCAACTACTCGATCGGTGACGACACCGAGCAGTTCGGGGCGGTCGACGCGACGTTCTTCAACGCGGCCGCCGCCGGGGTGTTCGTCGCCGCCGCCGCCGGCAACTCCGGCCCGTTCGCCAACACTGTCGACAACTCGACGCCATGGCTGACCACGGTGGCCGCGAGCACGACCGACCGGCAGAACACCCGGAAGCTCACCCTCGGCAACGGCACCACGATCGCCGGCGTGGGCATGGGCGAGACCGGCGTCGGGCCGGCCCGACTGGTCTTCGCGAAGGACAGCGCGATCGATCCGGACGGCGCCTACGGTGCCGGTCTCTGCGCCGACGACACGTTGGATCCGGCCAAGGTCAAGGGTGCGATCGTGCTCTGCCTGCGCGGTGAGATCCCGCGTACCGACAAGAGCATCGAGGTGGCGCGGGCCGGCGGCGTCGGCATGGTGCTGTACAACGACGAGCTGAACTCCCTGAACGCCGACGTGCAGACAGTGCCGACAGTGCACATCAACGAGGTCGACCTGGCCACCGTCACGGCGTACGTCGCCAAGGGCAACGCCACGGCGACCATCGCGCCGAGCAAGCTGGAGACGGTGGAGGCCCCATCGGTCGCCGCGTTCTCCTCGGCGGGCCCGTCGAACCTGAACGCCGGTGAGCTGCTCAAGCCGGACATCAGCGCGCCCGGTCAGGACATCGTCGCCGCGTTCTCCCCATCCATCGGCGGCAACGACTTCGCCCTGGAGTCGGGCACCTCGATGGCAGCGCCGCACATCGCCGGTATCGCCGCCCTGGTTCTGGCCAAGCACCCCGGCTGGTCGCCGGCGGCGGTCCGCTCGGCGCTGATGACCAGCGCCGTGGACAAGACCGACAAGGGCAACCCGATCAAGATCGGCACGTACGACGCGACTCCGCTGAACTACGGCGCCGGGCAGGTGGAGCCGGGCAGCGCCTTCGACCCGGGCCTGGTCTACGACTCCAACCAGCAGGACTGGATCCAGTACCTGTGCGGGGTTTCCGCCGACCGTGGCGGTGACTACGGGCTCGGCGACCTGGACGGCTGCGACACCGTCGGCGCGATCGACACGGCACAGCTCAACTACCCGTCCATCTCGCTGGGCCGGATGGTGGGCAAGCAGACCGTGACCCGCACCGTCACCAACGTCAGCGACAAGACCAGCACCTACACCTCCTCGGTGCAGGCCCCGCCGGGGTACAAGGTCACTGTCACCCCGAAGAAGCTGCAGATCCGTCCGGGCCACAGCGCCCGCTTCACCGTGGAGGTCACCAACACCGGTGGTGCGTTCGACACCTGGGCCGACGGTTCGCTGACCTGGCGCGACCAGTTCAAGCACTCGGTACGCAGCCCGCTCGTCGTACACAATTCGGGTTTGGTCGCCCCCGACGCCATCACCGGCAAGGGCACCTTCGGCAGCGTCCGGATCGCCGCCGAGGTCGGCTTCAAGGGTCAGCTGGTCTCCCAGCTCTCCGGCCTGACCTCGGGCACCAGCAACGTGGTCACCCTGAAGGGCGACGGGCCGAGCTGGGACTGGAGCACGTCGAACAACCTTCCGGTGCCGCTGCCCGCGTCGATCAGCAGGACCACCCTGCACGTCCCGGCCGGCACCCGCAGCCCGGAGGTCCACGTGACGTCCGCGCGGCCCACCTGCTCCCACATCGACTGGGAAGACGAGGAGGGCGTGATGGAGTGCACCGAGTTCAGCCTGAACGTCTACGACAAGTCCGGGAAGTTCGTCACCGCCACCGCAAGCACCCGGATCGGTGCCAAGGTCACCCTGCCGGACGGTGCCGGTGACTACATCGTGGTCGTCGAGCAGGAGTTCACCGAGAACATCAAGGACGGCGCGAACGCGTACACGGTCACCAGCTACCTGCCGGGCGCGCCGGGCACCTCCACCGGCCGGTTCACCATTGACCCGAAGCAGCGCAGCGTGCAGCCGGGCGCGACGGCGAACCTGACAGTGCGCTGGTTCGGTCTCGCTCCGGGTCAGCGCTACGTCGGCGTGGTGGAGTTCCGCAACGGGGACGGGTCGCTGAAGACAGTGCCCGTCACCATCCAGTCCTGACTGCACCCCCCACCCGGCGGATCGGTGTGTGACTCAGGTCACCGCCGGTCCGCCGGCCCACCGTCGCGCCGGGCAGAGGTGATCTGCTCGGCCCACGGTGATCGACAGCGGCGAGGACAAGAAACGGGGCGGCGGGAGCCCAACTCCCGTCCGCCCCGAACGTCTGCGCGGGCCCGTCGAGTTCGTCGGCCGAGCGGCGGAACTGGCGCAGTTACGCCGGCTCGTCGCCACCCCGCCCTGCCTGATCCTGCTGGAGGGTGAGCCCGGGATCGGCAAGAGTCGACTCGTCGCCGAACTGCTCGCCGAACTCCCCGGACGACACCTCGTCGGCGAGTGCGACGACGTGCCCGAGCCCTTCCCGCTCGGCGTGCTGCTGGACGCGATCCGGGGCGGCGCCGACCGACTCGGTCCGCTCAACCCGGTGGCCGGCGCCCTCGCGCCGCTGCTACCCGAACTGACCGACGTACTGCCGGACGCCCCGCCCCCGTTGAGCGACCCGGCGGCCGAACGACATCGCCTGCTCCGCGCCGTCGCGGCGGTGCTCGCCGCGCTGAGTCCGGCCACGCTGTTGCTGGAGGATCTGCACTGGGCGGACCCGGCGACCTGCGAACTTCTCGCCTACCTGAGCACCCACCCGGTGGCGGGGCTGGCAGTGGTGCTGACCGCGCGTACGGCGACGCCGGGAAGCAGTACGCCGATCCACGACGCCCTGGCGCGGACTCCCCCGTGGAGCGTCACGCGCGTTGCGCTCGGCCCGCTGGACGCCGCCGACGTGCGCCGGTTGGCGGCCCGCACTTTGCGCCTCGATGATCCGCCGCAGCAGCTGACCGCCACCCTGCTCGACCGCACGGCAGGCATCCCGTTCGTGGTCGAGGAGGTGCTGCGGACGCTCGCCGAGCGGGGCGGCGACCCGTTGGCCGACGACAGCGTCCCTTTCGTCCTGCGTGACGTGCTGCTCTGGCGGCTGCGTCCGCTCGACGAGGCCACCCGGGAGGTGCTCGGCGCGGCGGCCGTACTGGGGATGACGCCCGATCAGCGCATCCTCGCCTCGGTGCTCAGCCTCGATCGGGTGGCGATCGGCGCGGCGTTGACCGCCGCGCACCGGGCGGGCCTGCTGCACGACGCCGGGGACGGCCTGCGGTTCCGGCACGACCTGGCCCGACAGGTGGTGTACGACCTGGTGCCCCGGGAGAGCCGGGAGTGGCTGCACCTGCGGGTGGCGCGGGTGTTGGAACAGGAGCTGCCGAGGCCGGTTGCCCAACTGGCGCACCACTACCGCCGAGCTGGCAGCGGGGCCGACTTCGTCCGCAACGCCGAGGCGGCCGCCGACCTCGCCACCGAGCGCGGCGACGACGCGACAGCGGCCAGCTTCCTGCTCCAGACGATGGACATCGCCGAACTGCCCCGACCGGTACGGGTTCGGCTCGCCGCCAAGTTGGGCCGTTCGGCCATCGACGGACTCAGCCAGGCCGAGGCGATCCCGGTGCTGGAACGGCTGCTCGCCGACCGGCGGCTGCCGCCGGGTGCCCGAGGTGAGCTGGGTCTGGTGCTCGGGCGGATGCTGCGACAGCAGGGCGAGGCGCTGCGCGGGTACACCGAGATCGAGCGTGCCGTGCCGTACCTGCGCGCGCCGCGCCGCAAGGCCCCGGCGCTAGCGGTGCTGGCGGCCCCCGACACCGTCGTCGGCCGGCACGTCGACGACCACCTGGCCCGCTGCGCGGAGGCGGAGACCGCCGCCGCGGCCAGCGGGGATCCGGCGGCGCACCTCGCGGTCCGCATCGCCCGAGCCTCGTTGCTGCTGGAGCTGGGCGACCCGGCGGCGTGGGCGATCATCTCCGAGCTGCGCGCGTCCGCCGACTTGGCCGACCGGCCCCGCGAGCACGCGCGAGCCTGCCTGAACTGGGCGCAGGGCGCGCTGCACGCCGGTCACCCTGAGCAGGCCGAAGCGTTGCTGGCGGCCGGTCGGGCGCTTGTCGACGAGACCGGGTACGAGCGGCTGGCGTCCCTGGTGGAGGCGACCGAACTGTCACTGGACCGGGCCGCCGGCCGGCTGGACGGGCTCGCCGAACGGCTCGGCCGGTTGGTGGCCAACGCCGAGCGGATGCCGGTCACCCTGCTGGACGCGCGGGCCGAACTGGCCACGGTGCTGGCGCTCGTTGCCGGCACCGGACACGGCAGCACCGACGCGGGAGGCAACGAACACGGCGGCACCGCCGAGGGACGCAACAACCTCCGCAGCACCGCCGGGCGCCGCGACGACGTGGAGGCCGCCGAACGGGCGCTGCGGGATGTGGTGGCCGACGCTCGACGGGTCGGCGCGATCTGGCCACTGGTGCAGGCACTCTCGGCGCTTGCCCGGCTGCTGCTGGTCGACAGGCCGGACGAGGCGGTCGGGCACGCCGCCGAGGCGCTGTCGCTGGTACGCGGGAAGGGCGTCCTGGCCTGGGCCGCCGAGGCCGTGCTGGTGTTGGCCGAAGCGGCGGCCGCGACTGGTGAACCGGCACGGGCGGCGAGTGCGGTGGCCGAGTTGGAAGCCGGGATCGCCGGCCGTGAGGCTCCACTCGCCCTCGCCGCGCTACGCCGGTGCCGGGAGTTCGTCCCGGCCTGAACCGGCGCGGGAGCCGAGCCGACCCGAGCCGAGCCGACACGTGGCCGACGCGGAGCCGGCCCCCGACGCGGAGCCGGCCGGCCCTGCGAGCCGAGGTGACGAGCACGCCAAGCACGATGAACAGGTGCGTCCGTTCCGACGTGGCGCCCAGC